>CAZNYH010000001.1:0-2861 GCA_964577235.1 uncultured archaeon
CCTGAAACTGACAAATACATAGAAAGTTTAGAAGTAATTGAAATTGAAAACCCTAAAGAAATAAAACCTGGAATTGTAATAGGAGGAGACCATTCTATAACATATTACTCCCTGAAAAATTTCGACAAAAATATTACTTATCTAGTTTTTGACGCTCATTTTGATTGTTTAAATGAAGATTTTCATCATGGAAGTTTCAATTATTATTTAATTAAAGAAGGATATAATCCTTTGTTTTTTGGAGTCAGAAGTTACGATAAAAATGAGTACGACTTATGTAAAGACAAATTTTTCAATCCTTTTGAAATAAAAGACAAGGAGGTATACATATCTATTGATATTGATGTTTTAGATTGTTATGTTCCTACTTGGGAACCAGGAGGAATATCGTTTATGGAATTAGACAAATACTTAAAATTTCTAATTGAGAATAATAAGGTTTTAGGAATCGATATTGTAGAATCTACTCCAAAATATTACCCTTCAATTTTAATAGGGGCACAATTATTAAAAAGAATTTTATGTTATTTACAACCCAAAACTCTTAAATAAAGTAATTACAGCTGCGCTTCCGAAAGGAATAGTTACATTATCGTCTATCTTTTCAAAAGATTCTATCCAAGAAGCAAAGATTGCTCCTAATATTCCGGCAATTCCACAATAATAATATCCTATAGGTAAACAAATCAATAACATTGCTAAATTTCCCAAATTCAAACCTTTTACCAATTTTTCAAATTCCCTTTTTCCATAAAAGTGCTCTTTAACTATCCCTGTAATTCCGTCTCCAAAAGCCATAAACAAAACGCTTGCAATTGCAATGTTAATATCATAATACCAGTAAATTAAAAATAGAGCAAAATATGCAAAACAAAAATATACTTCCCCATATAATTTTTCAATTTGAAACCACTTCATAAGACGCATTTTTTTATGATGCAAATATAACCAATAAAAAAGTCCAAAAAACATCAATGCTAAAGGAACTGGTGTTTTAAAAATATAAGGAATAAATATTGTTACAATTCCGCACGCAAAATGAATAAATTTTCTCGCAAAATAATTCGATTTTATTTCATAGGCTATTTTTGAGAGATATACTACAACTACTGCTAAAACTCCTAAAATTATTGCTTTGATAGTATCTAAAACTATTACTTCTAGCATAAAAATTTATTTTAGTTTTTCCTTTAAATAGTTCTCTATACTTTCAGCATATTTTTTTGCAATTTCTATGTTACTTTTTTCAAGTTCTTGTTTGATTTTTATAATTTCTTCTACAATATCTACTTTCTTTTTAAATATCTCCTTTTCAATTGACTTTAGATGATCTTCTGTAATTTTTCTTTCCAAATATTCTTGTCTGAAATTGTGTAATGTAACTTCTAAAGCTTCAAGTTCTTTTTTCAATTCCTCATATCGGTGAATTAAGTTATTTATTTTCTCGGTTTTTTCAGATTGAATTCTTACAAAGTGAAGAAATATTAAAACTATTAAAGTCGCTAACGTAATAATGACAACACCAAGTATTAAAAACATTTGATTTTTTTCTGATTTTACAGATTTTATTATTGATCTATATTCAATAGAATATTCAGGAGTGTCAATAACGTAAATGAAATCCCCTTCTGCTTCTGGTGGACAAATTATACAAATCTTTGATTTTACACATTCTTTAGGAAATTCTATAATTTTAACTTTTTCTCCATATCTTAAATCCTCTATACAATATTTCACCTTGTTATTGATATATATAGGTTTTATTTCTTTTGGACGTATATTAAGCCTTTTTTTGAGGTAATTTACTAAATCATATTGACAGAAATAAACCATAGAAGATACTACTTCTACTTCAGGATTATTATAGAATGTGGCAAAATATTGATCTTTTATCTTTGGAATAACAAAATAATATCCTTTTAACCATCCGCAATTTATTTCTTTTTTCTCATATAATGCCTCTTTAGCAGGCATTGAAATTAAATTAAATATAGTTCCATCTACCAACGCTGGTTTATTTGGCAAGTCTATTTTTTTAAGTACTATTAAAAAATTAGCATCTTTAAGAGGATAAGGATGGATCTTTACTTTAAATCCATTTTTTTCTAAATAATCTTTTAATGAATATGGATTAATATAAATCGATAAAAATACATTTCCATCAACTTCTTTTTCTATGTGGATTTGATTATAATCAGAGACTATTTGAATGTAAGCAAAAACCAATGAAAACAAAAAAATTATTTTTTTCATTAATATTTTAATTGGTTGCACACTAATATGATGTGCAACGTAATTAATATTTTAACGGATAAAATTGAATAACAGTATTGATAATACAACTCCTGGAATTCCTAAAACAGCACCTATAATTAAAATAACAATAGGGATTTTAACGATTTTAAAGTACCAAACAATAAAAGCAAACAAAATTCCAGAGATAAAATTTATTATAAGTTTTTTAGTAAGGTTTTTTACCAACATTAATCCATAAATTGTAAAAATTACTAAGAGCATCAAAGAAAGCGCAATAACTAATATCTCCATTAAAAAATATAATGCCTTTCAATTAAATTATTTATATTACCTGTGTCTTTTTTAAAATTATGGGGCCTTTTCTGGGCCCCAGGAGGGAGTTAAATGACAAACTACATAGTAGCATCTGCTGTTAGAGAATTAGCAGGAGATTTCAGAGTTTCTGGCGAATTTCTAGAAGCATTAGACGCTGCTGTTGAAGACGTAGTAGAAGCCGCTATTGAAAGAGCTCAGGAAAATGGAAGAGCCACGGTTAGACCTTATGATGTTGATCCAGAAGTAGAAGGAAAAGGAGAACCAAAATTAGTAAGAAAATCAGCAGTCGC
>CAZNYH010000002.1:0-1847 GCA_964577235.1 uncultured archaeon
TTTCTATTATAAAAATGTATAATTCTCATTATAATAATGTTTGTTATACTTTTATATTAGTGTGTTTTCAATATCAAAACACTTAACTTCATAATTTTCAAACATATCAATCTTTTCCTTAAAACTCTTAGCAAAAATCCATAACTCTTTTTTATGATTTTTTAATTCTTTAGGGATATTTACATATTGAATCTTTTCAACTAATTCTTTGCATATTTGTCTGGGATTTACTTTGTCTTTCCATTTACATTCTCCAAAAATCAATAGTTTATCGTTATAAGATACTATGTCGATTTCATAAACAGTTTTATTTTCTTTTTGTAAACTTTTTGGAATTCGACCCCATTGCTTACCTATAAACTTAGGCTTTATAATATCAAATGCGTATTCTAAACATACATCTTCAAAGATTTCTCCCAGATAAGTAGGATAACTCTTCTGAATTTCTCTAACATCAAAAACACCTTCTTCAATTAAAGAAAGATTGGGATAGATATATCTAAACCAGAACTTCAAGAAATTATCTGATAAATAATACCTTCCGTCTTTTTCTTTTCCAAATACTGGTTTTTTTCTAATAATAAATTCTGTCTCCATCAAATTAGCCAAATATTGAGAAATGTCAATATTTTGTAATTGTGCGAAATCTTTTATTTCTTTTCTTGTGGTTTTCCCCCAAGATATTGCTTCTAAAATTCGCTTATAGGTTCTCAAATTTTCAAATTCCATTTTCAAGATAAAATCAACTTCATATTTTATGAAAGAGTCTATTTTATTTATTTCTTCTTGTAACCATTTCCAAAAATTTTTATTTCCATCTACTTTTTTGATATAATACGGAATTCCATCACAAAATCCAAAAATTTCAATTAATTCATTAATTGGTTTATTCCTAAAGAATTTACAAAAATCTTTAAATTTTAATTTTTTAATTTTTAACGCACTTGTTTTTCTTCCATACAATGGAGATTTGTAAGATAAAACTGCATCAGACATCATTGAAATAGAAGATCCAAGTAAAACTAATTTGATATTTGAATTTGACAAATACAAATCCACAATCCTTTGAAAAACAGAAACAATTGATTTGTCTTCTTTAATTAAATAAGGAAATTCATCTATTACTACTATCAATTTATTTTCTTTAGATAGTACTTTGAATATTGTTTCCCAATCATCTTTTAAATCTTTTAAAATTTCAATGGTTTTACTTCCTGTTTCTTTGAATTTTCTCAAATTATCAGATTCTGTTGCTAAATAATATATATGCCTTTTGTTTTCTATTGCTTTCAGTACTAAAGATGTTTTTCCAATTCTTCTACGACCATAAATTATAATTAATTCAAATTTGTCTGAATTAAACCTTTCTTCTAAACATTTTAACTCTTTTTCTCTATTTACAAAGTTTTCCATAATCTTAATTACCATAATTAATATTATGTTTTTTTAAAATATTGTTTTATTTTTTCGACTTAATACTTATAATATGCTTTATCTTCCGTTTGAATACAATCTAGAAAATTCTTTGATAGAAATTTTAGGAAGATTACCAAAAGACGAAATTATAGTATATGGATTTAGAAACGATACTTTTTATTTTTCAAAGGACGAAAAACTTTTTTGGATAAAACAAACAAGTAAAAAATGTTTAGAAACAAATGACAAAAAAGAGACATTGAAAATTTTAAATTTAAATAAAAACTATAAGGAATTCTTTAATATCATTAAAAGAGATAAATTTCTATTGAATATTTATAATAAAACAGGTTTTATAACTTTACCAAGAACCACAAATCCTTTTGAAATATTCGTTAGAGTAATGATAGAACAGCAAATTTCTTACAACT
>CAZNYH010000003.1:0-3056 GCA_964577235.1 uncultured archaeon
AAAGAATTAAAGAATTTAAGTAAAGAACAACTAAAAATACTATTTGATTGGTTTATTAAAGGAGACGGATATATTCACAAATCTGGTCAAATAGAGATATGGTCTACATCTAAAAAATTAATTGATGATTTACAAGAAATAGCTATGAAATTAGGATATTTGGCAATAATATATGAAGAAAAACCAAAGGAAACATATATTGGAGGTAGAAAAGTAATATCAAAGAAAGTTTGCTATAGATTAGGAATTCATACAAAATCTAAAACTGCACGATTGAGAGAACATAATATAGAAATTACTTATTATAAGGGGAAAGTATATTGCTGTGAAGTACCAAACCATATTTTATATGTACGAAGAAATGGGGTTCCGGCGTGGTGTGGAAATTCAATAGGAGTGGTTACTATAAATATGCCAAGAATAGGATATCTTTCAAAAGATGAAAATGACTTTTTCGAGAGATTGGCTAATCTTATGGAAATTGCAAAGAAAAGTTTAGAAATTAAGCGAAAAACAGTGGAACGATTTACTGAGAAAGGGTTATATCCATATTGTAAATTCTATTTAAGAAATGTTAAAAAAATGTCTGGCAATTATTGGTCAAATCACTTTTCAACAATTGGATTAGTTGGAATGAATGAGGCTTGTTTAAACTTTTTAGGAGTCCCTATAACTGATCCTGAAGGACATAAATTTGCAATTAAAGTTTTGGAGTTTATGCGAGATTTATGTGAAGAATTTACTGAAGAAACTGGAAATCTCTACAATTTAGAAGCAACTCCGGCAGAAGGTTGCTCAACAAGATTTGCAATAATTGATAAAAAGAAATATCCTGATATAGTTGTAGCTAATGAAGATAGAGTTAGAGAATTAGGAGCTACTCCATTTTACACGAATTCTACACATCCTCCTGTTAATTGGACAGATGACTTATGGGAATTATTAACTCACCAAGAGCCTTTACAAACAATATATACTGGAGGAACAGTAGTTCATATTTGGTTGGGCGAAACAAAACCTCCTATTGAAAGTGTAAAAGCTTTGGTAAAAAGAATATTTAATAAATTTAGAATTCCTTATATCACTTTAACCCCAACATTTAGTATCTGCCCAAATCATGGATATATGTTTGGAAAACATGAAGTATGTCCTAAATGCAATGCTCATTGTGAAGTATATTCAAGAATAGTTGGTTATATAAGACCTATTGATCATTGGAATGCTGGTAAAAAAGAAGAGTTTAGAATGAGAAAGTATTATGACAAAGTATTTAGCAATTAACTCAAATTTAATTCTTTAATTTTTTCAATAAAATCTCTGTTTTTTCTTAAAAATTCTTTAGATAATAATTCCATAATTACCAGGTCTTTATATTTACCTAAATGAAATGTTTCTTCTTTTAGAACCCCAACTTTTCTAAATCCTACTTTTTGATAACATTTTATTGCACTTTTGTTTTCCTTAAAAACTTCTAATTTTATTTTTCTTAAGTCTAATATTATAAATCCAAAAAAGCAAATTAATTTCACTGCTTCAGTTCCAATTCCTTTATTTCTATATTCTTTTAAAATCCAAATAGCTAATCCCCCTATATCTTTATTTATCTTCCCATATGTGATTGAATTTCAAAATCATATTTTGAAAATAATTCAAAATATTCTTCTTTTTCAGGCACTTTCAAAGATATGTTAACTCCTTTTAAACAATTCATAATATTTTTATGTATGTTTTTATTTTTGGTGTGCCAGGTGTTGGAAAATCTTCAGTAACAAAAAAATACCCTGTAGTTAACTTCGGAGATATTATGGTAAAGTTAAGTAATATTGAGCGTGACAAATTAAGATTCGTTCTCGACTATAAAAAGACTAAACAATTACAAATAAAAGCTGCAAAATACATAAAAAATCGTTATAAAAAAGTTTTAGTTGATACTCATGGGATAATTCTATCAGAAACTGAATTAAAATTTGGAACTCCAAAAGCAATAATAAAAATCTTAAAACCGAAAGCAATAGTATGTATAACTGCTTCTCCTGAAGAAATTAAAAAAAGAAGGGAAAAAGATAAAGAAATAAGAGAAAGAGGAAAAGGATTGGAGAAAGATATTACATTTCATCAAAATCTCGAAATTATTAGTGCAATGATGATGTCTTATTTATATAATATACCATTATTTATAATCGAAAACAAACAAGGAAAATTAAAAGAAGCGCAACAAAAATTAGAAAACATTTTGGAGATGATAGGATGGAAGAAATAATAGTGGCAGTACTAATAATAATTAATAACATTTTAGTCAAAATTTTAACCAAAAAAGATAAAGAAGTTTTGGAAAAAAAGAAAAAAGAGATAGAAAAGTTATTTGGAAAAAAAGAATTTTCTGAAGATGATGAAAAAGTTGTAAAAGAGTTTTGGGATTTAAATATGAAATTCTTAACAAAAATTTTTATAATCAATTTGCCTTTTTTGTTGGGAATACTATATTTTGGACCTAAGGTTAATTTGTATCTTTTTGGGTTTCATATTCATTGGATTATTTATGTGATTGTTGTTTCATTACTTAGTAATTTTGTAATAGAAATTATTTTTAAATGTCTATAACAAATTCTTTACCAAGAACCTCTTAGTATTTTAAACTATTTTTTATGCTCTTTGTATATTGCCTTTAAAAATCTATGTTAATTATGATTAATTCTTGAAATTTTACCGGTAAATTTTAAAGGTTTTTAACATATTTAACTTGGATTTTTTAATAGTAATTTACCAAGAACCTATATATATTTACCCTTGAATAGGAGGTTCTTGGTAATGAGTTTCCAATGAAGGCATTTATATTACTCTGATATTTAAAAATAATACGGGTTTAAGAAATACCTATAGGTATTGAAATGCTACTGGATACGTTAAGTCAATTCCTTTCTTTTGTAAAGAAACCGTTTAAGAAATACCTATAGGTATTGAAATATTTCTATTCTTATATTAAATATTAGTAATTTTTTCTCTATGTTTAAGAAATACCTATAGGTATTGAAATAAATATTCGCATATTATTTTAG
>CAZNYH010000004.1:0-4738 GCA_964577235.1 uncultured archaeon
TTTCTATTATAAAAATGTATAATTCTCATTATAATAATGTTTGTTATACTTTTATATTAGTGTGTTTTCAATATCAAAACACTTAACTTCATAATTTTCAAACATATCAATCTTTTCCTTAAAACTCTTAGCAAAAATCCAAAGTTCTACTTTGTTATTCTTTAAATTATTAGGAATTTCTACGTACTGAATTTTTTCGATTAATTCTTTGCATATTTGTCTGGGATTTACTTTGTCTTTCCATTTACATTCTCCAAAAATCAATAGTTTATCGTTATAAGATACTATATCTATTTCTTTATCTTTATGCCACCATCTATAAACAGTTCCAAATTTGGATTTTAAAATTCGCCTACAAAATTCCTCAAACACAAACCCATCTTTGAAATCAATCATATTGAATACTCTATCAATTTCTCCGATTTCTAACAAGTCGTAATAATTATATACATATCTCAACCAAAATCTTAAGTAATTATCGCTTAAAAGATATATTCCTTTCCCTTTCAATCTTGATTTATATGTTATCCCAAAAGGAAAATCTTTAACTATAAATCCTAAGTTTTCTAATGTATATAAATATTTAGAAACAAGAGATTTATCTAAATTTGTGTAATTAACAATGTCACTAAATTTTGTTGCTCCGGCAGCAATAGCCTTTAGTATAGATAAATAATTAGATGGATCTCTTAATTCTTCATGTAACAAAAATTCACCTTCACTATATAAAAATTCTCCTTTAGAGAGCACTTTATTTTTTATATTCCAATACACATCTTTATTGGGATTAAATTTTACTAAATATCCAGGAATTGTATCTAAAACTCCAAAAGTAATTATAATTTCTTCTAAAGAATATTTTGGGAAAAATTGCCTTAAATATTTGGGATTTAATTTATCTATTTTCCATTGTCCTGTCCTTCTTCCATAAAGTGGAGATTTATAAGATAATACTGTTTTTTCCATCATAGAAACTGATGAACCACACAAAATCAACATAAGTTTTGTATATATTAAGTAATTGTCCCACCATTCTTGGAGCGTAAATAAAAATTCTTTGAACTCGTCCAAAAGATTCGGGAATTCATCAATAACAAAAATCAACCGTTTATTTTTGCATTTATGATATAAATAGTTAAAAAAGTTGTCTAAATTAGTTATAGGTTGATTAAGTAAGTCAAAATCTTTAAAGAAATTCACCAAAATGTTGTTAAGTCTCTTTAGAGTATCTTTCTTAGATTCTTTTCTTGCAAAGAAATAGATTCCTGGTTTATTTTTTAAGAATTCTTGAATTAAAAAAGTCTTTCCAATTCTCCTTCTTCCATATATTATTATAAATTCTGCTTTGTTTGAATTATATTTTTCCTCTAAAAATTTTAACTCGTTTTCTCTATCTACAATTTGTTGAATCATAAGTATATATTTGTATTTCAACTTTTATAATATTTTTCCAAATCTTTTAAGTCGATGCATTTAACTAAGTACTCTTCAAACTCAGAAATTTTTTCCTTAAAACTCTTAGCAAAAATCCAAAGTTCTACTTTGTTATTCTTTAAATTACTTGGAATATTCACATAGTTAATCTTTTCAACTAATTCTTTGCATATTTGTTTGGGATTTATTTTGTCTTTCCATTTACATTCTCCGAAGATTAATAGTTTATCGTTATAAGATACTATGTCTATCTCCTTATCTTTATGCCACCATTTTCCTGTAATATATTTTTCACTTAATAATTCTCTACAAACATCTTCGAAAATGAAACCCAAGTATTGATTAAAATCTTTTTTTATTATACTCAAAATTTTTTCTTCACTTAAATTCATATTCCTGTAGATATATCTCAACCAAAACGAAAAATATTTGTCGCATAATACATATTTTGCTTTCTTTTTTCTTTTTGAGAATATAGGAAACTCCTTTTTTATTAAATCTAGCAAAATTAATTTATTCAAATACGGTGACAAACTTGCTTTGTCTCTTAAACCGCAGTAATTTATAATTTCACCCAATGTATTATATCCTAAACTTATGCTTTCTAGTATGCATATATATGTTGAAATATCATTAAACTCCTGTTTTAATAAAAATATCCCTTCTTCTCTTAAAAAAGAATTTTCTTCTATTATGTTATGATGTAATAGTTCCCAAAAATCTTTATTTTCTCTAAAAAAGTTTAAATACAATGGAATACCACCCACAACACCATATATTTTTATACTCTCTTCCAAAGTTTTTTCCAAAAATTCTAGAACCTCTAAAATATTGAATTCTTTTAACTTTATTTGCCCTGTTCTTCTTCCATAAAGTGGAGATTTATATGAAATTATATCTTTTTCAATAGTAGATATACTTGACCCAAGCACAATCAAAAGATGGTTTGTATTTTGCAAATATTCATCTATAATATATTGAAACGTTGAGATTACGCTTCTGTCTTCCTTTATTAGATAAGGAAATTCATCTATTACAATCACTAATTTTTCTTTATATTTTGATATCTCTTTAAATATTGCTATCCAATCTTCTTTTATATGTTCTAAATCCAATATTTCTCTTGCTGATTCTTTAAATGTTCTTATGTTTTCTTTCATAGTTACTTCTCTTGCCAAGAAATAAATTCCTTTTTTATTCTCCAAGAATTTCTTTATTAAAGTAGTTTTTCCTATTCTTCTCCTCCCATAAACAACAATAAAGTTAAATTTATTTTCGTTGTATTTTTCCTCTAAAAATTTTAATTCTTTTTTTCTTCCTACAAATTTCGTAATTTTCATTATTATAATTCAAATTACGAAAATATATATTTTAAAATACATGGGTTTTTGTTTTAGCAGTTGTTTTTATAATTTTTATTTTTAAAGTTAAACAACTAGCACACTAATTATTCAAACGAGTAAGTTCTATTTCACTTCTATTTTAGTTTCATTGTATAGATCTCTACAAATTATTTTTCCTTTTGGCAAAATACAAATATTCTTTGTGCAAGTAACATTTCCAGATTGACATATAAACTTCGAGTTATCAATCACTCTTATTTTTACTTTATCCTTATAAACCTTTATTACTTCAATTTTTGGAGGAATGTAATCTACAATTTCTACCTCTTTTTCTTTGACAAATTTATCACAAATTACTTTTATTTTGTGTTTCCCAAAGTCTAAATTTAAATCTATTTTATTCTTAACCCCTAAAATTGGTTTAAATGCAAATTTATTTTTATCAATATAAATTTCACACTCTAAGTCTTTGAATCCTTTGTTTGGATATATTGTAATAAAATTCTCATCTATGTTTATATCAACTTTTGGTTTAAAGTAGTAAAAAATTCTTTCATCATAGTAGTAATTATTATAATCGTCTTTACAAACAATTTTTAATAAGTTTTTTCCGTTATATTTAGTATAATCAAAGTAGCAAGGGATTTCTGAGTCACATTTAAAGTTAAAGTCATAAACTAATCTTGGAATGTTGCAATTAATTTTTATTTTAGGATTAATTGTAACATATATTGGCTTTGAGAACATATTCTTACATTTTATTTGTAATTTATATGTTCCTGATGGGATTTTTTCAGTAAACCGGCATTCATTACAATCTTTTTCATCAATTAGAATGTCATTTAAATATAATTTACAATTTCCATCTCCATAGAAGGAAACATTTAAATAATTTCCTAAAATTTTAATTTCAGGGTTTAAAAATTTTTCTATGGAGTTTAATATTATGGTTTTCGAAAACTTGTTTTCAAATTCATCTTCACAATCTATTTTGATTATATTTTTTCCAACTTTTAATTTCACATTCAAATCAATTTCTTTTGAAAAAGTTTTGTCTAATATTTTACATTTTGTTTTAAGTATGTGGTTTACTTTAACTTTTATCCTAACATTTTCTTTTACAGAAAATACTTTCTTTTTTGGAGATAAAATTATAATTTCGGGAGCAAAATAATTGGTTCTATTTAGTTTTATAGATTTTGAAACGCCTTCATAATTAATCGTTAATATGCTTTCTTTTTTCATTAAATCTCTTGCATTCGGAATTTTCAATATAATTTTATCTGAAAAACTAATTTCAGGACATTTTACACAGTATTTGTATATCATTCCATAATTATATCCATCTATTTTTATGATAATGGATTTGCTATCTATCTTTTCAGGCGAATAATTTTTTAATTCAATTATCAAATTTCCAGTAGGAAACCAATAAGCATTAACATCAAAATCTGGTTTTTTAAACATATGTTTTTGAAACTTATATGAGATTTCTATGAATAAGTCGAAGTAATACACAATGAAAGTACACAACACTGTAAATAATAAAATACCCACAACATATATTAATATCCATTTTTTATTAATTTCCATTAAAAATTAAATATTATCCTGGTACTTACTTAAATTTTAAAAATTAGACAATTGCCTAAATATGAAGTATATATACTAGTTTATACTTTTAATATACTAATAGAGAGTGTTGGAGGGGGAAGTATGAAGAAGTGGATAATGGCTGGACTTTTAGGAATGTCAATGGCTGCTCCTGTAGCAAAAGCCCAAACTCAAAATGTAGATCAACAAATTCAAGATATTGTAAGTGCTGAAGATTTCAAAGACTTCATGAAAGACGCAGTTATCGTAGTAGGTAGCAAAAACTTATATGAAGCAAAGGCTTCTGACGGAGTAGCAGCAGCATGGATTGCTTATGCAATGGCAAAAATGTTAGCAACAAAAACAAC
>CAZNYH010000005.1:0-6054 GCA_964577235.1 uncultured archaeon
GGAAATATTGATTTAATTACGTTGTTAGTCATTTCTTCTATAAGTTCTTTAGGTATGAAGTACTCCGAAATATTATATCCTAAATAATTTGAAATCAATATTGTTGAAATTATTATGAAAACACTTGCTATTCCAACTTTAATAGAAAATTTTATAAAATCAAACTCGTATTTTTTCTTCATTATAAATCTTATGAGAATTATAAATTGCATCTTGGGATTTTTGCTTTGTTATATAATTAGTAAAGATATTTTTCATTCTTTATCTGTATTTTTTATAATAGGAGGAGGGAATTTGATTAATGATTATTTCGATTGGGAAGTTGATAAAAAGAAAGGAAAAAAACAAATTTTTAGCAAGAATTTAACCTTAATTTCTTCAATAATTTTATTTTCTATTGGAATTGTTTTATCCAAATTCAAAATATTAGGGATTTTGGCTACAATTTTATTGATAATATATCCTATGCTTGCAAGATACAAATATTTTGGAAATTTTATCATTGCTTTTTTGTGTGCCATCTTACCAATATATGCTGGATACAAAAATTATGATATTCCATTTATAATTTTTTTAGCATTTTATATTAGAGAAATTATAAAGGACTTTGAAGATATGAAAGCAGACATTGGAAAGAAAATAACTCTCCCAATAGTTGATAAAAATTTCGCGTTTGAATACTTAAATTCCTTATTTTTAACTCTGATTTGGACATTGTTATTATTTAAAGAATATGTTTTAATAATGTTCTCTTTGTTATCTTGGATTTTTTTAAGGAATTATTCTATTTCTCAGAAAATTTTGAAAGTTGGAGCAGGGATTTTTATCTTATTATGGCTATTCGGATTCGTATAAAATCTTTTTTTCATATTTTTCAGCTTCTTTTATTAATTTATGTAATTTATTTTTCCATTGATCTATAGAGATATTTAAAATAGAATTAGCAAATTCTTTATCATTTATAATTAATGCTTTCAACAAATCAACTTTTTCTAATTTTCCTGTCTCAATTAAATATTTAATTCTTGGATATATTTTATTTTTGAAAGAATGGGTGAAAGGACAATCATTTAAATCTATTCCATAATCTTTCAAAAATGAAACTTTTACTGCTATATTTTTCTCTGAAAGTGTTAATATTCTTGGTTGTTTTAATACTAATTCCTTTTGGATTCCTAATTTTTTAAGCAATTCTATTTTTCTTATTATATGATTGTCACTTCTGTTAAGTATCAAAGGATTTTTCTCAATTATTTTCTTTGCTTGATTTTCAGGAATATTTAAGTGTTTTTTTAATATTTCTATTTTATTTATTATTGATTGTTCCGAGCGTTCAATTATGCTTGGATTTCTTATAAGCATTTTCTTAACATTATCAAACATTTCAGATAATTTTCTAATTTTTTCGATTATAGTTTCTGGAGGGTAATTCATAATTCCAGGATTTTGGTTGATTATTTTTATTACTTTTTTAAATGGTATTCCTAAAATTTCAGATAATTTTTTAATTCTTTCTTTAATTGTTCCTGAGTTATATGATAAAATTCTCAAATTGAAGTGTTCAATTCCAAAAGATTTCAATAGATTTATCTTTTGCTCAATAGTTTCAGGATTTTCTTTTAAGATGTAAGAATGTTTGTCTATTTCTTTTTTCCCAAATTTTTCTATGTAATATTTAATTCTAAATTCCAGAGTATCTGGATTAAATCCTTGTAATATAGGATGTGATTTTAAAATTTTGCAATAATCTAGGTTATGTTTGTTTAAAATACTACAGATTTGCACTAATTTTTTAAATGAGCATTCTATTGGGATTCCTAAATTAGATTCAATACACTTTTTTATTCTGCTTTTTTCCTCAATTGATAAATTATCTATTATACTTGCTATATACTTCAATTTTTCAATCTCTTTATTTTTAAAAAATTCGACAAATTTTTTAGACAATTAGCATTAATTTAAATATCTTATATATTTCACGGGCCCGGTGGGATTTGAACCCACGACCTTCCGCTTAGGAGGCGGACGCTCTATCCAGACTGAGCTACGGGCCCATTATATTATTTAAAACAATTTCCATATATCTACTAAAACTTCTCCTTTGTAAAATGTAGTTTCAAATTGAGCCACATAGTTTGAAGTCCTTTCTATTAATTTTGGCACTTTTTCAAAAAATCCATAATTGTATAACAATTCCCAATTTTGTTCCCATCTTGGAGAGATATATTTTACAGGATATTTGCTTTTTATTTCATAATATTTTCGCTCAAAAATTTTTATTTTTGGTTTTACAAGTTTCAAAATACCTCCCCATTTTCCTTCATCAATAAATCCTTTTCCATCACAAATAAATGGCTCTATTGCTACTAATTCTGGGAACTTTAATCCTTTATAGTCTTCATAGGGCACGTTAGGAATCGTTAACGCATGCAATTTGTATCTTTCTATTGAATGACTACATAAATTTTCAATGATGTTAAATTTTGTAGTTTTAACAAAATTGTAAAGTGATTTTTGATAAGTAAATATGTCTTTATCAATATTTTCTTTTGCGATTTCTAAACATTTCAAACAAACTTCTAAATAATCATAATTATTTTCAGATAAATCAACTGTAAATGCAGCATCTACAATAAATCCATCTTTTTCTATTCCAAAATCAATTTTAACCATGTCTTTTTCAGTAAAAATATAATCCCTCATAGGAGAATCATGGGCCGCAATTGAGTTTACACTTATATTACATGGAAAAGCAGGATTGTATCTCTTTTCTTTACATATCTTTTCGATTTTGTTTGCCACATTTAATGAATTTTTTCCTACTTTAATCTCTTTTTTAATTTCTTTAAACATTTGTAATAAATCACTTCCCATTTTTTTAAGGATATCCATAAATTATTTATACTTTTCAATAATTTCCTCAAAAACTTTTGCTAAAAGTTCTACTTCATTTTCGCTTAATAAATAAGTGCTTAATTTTATGTGTTTTGTTATTCCTGGCTTTATCCCAAATATACCTCTCTTTTTTAATTCTCTATATAAAAAGTATCTATTTGTTTTCTGAGCAATTTCATAAAGAACAGGTGTTTCAAAAAACAATAAATCATGTTTATGGGGTTTTTGCCCTATTAGTTTAAATCCTAGTTTTTCTACTAAATTGATAAACTTATTGGCGATATCTACTTTTTTGTTCCATTGTTTGATTCTTTCTTTTAAATAATCAATAACAAATAATAAGTTAACTGCAGGCAATCCTCTAACAGTACATCCTAAAAAGTAAATTTCTTTATTGTTGTATCTTTTACAAATAACTTTATAAAAATTTTCATTAAAGAACAAAACTCCTAGTGGTCCAGAACAAGCCATTGATTTATGTGCAGAAGCAACTAAAAAATCAATATTTTTCATTTTAAATGGCATTCTACCTACACAATAAGCACCATTTACTAAAATTGGCAATCCATATGATTTTGAAATATCTATAATTTTTTCCAATTTTGGAAGATTCCCATAATTGCCGTCAGGATAGGTAACACAAACAATTCCTTTAGAGTATCTTTTTAAAGCATTTTTAATTGTTTCTTCGTATTCTTCTTCAACAATTTCTCTATTTTCAGTTAGTCTTTTAGTTTTAAATATTTTTAATCCCGCAAGTTCTGCAGCCAATTCCATAGAATAGTGTGAATTTGCATCTAAAATAACAAATTCATAGTTCAATTCTTTTTTTAAAGCGTAAAAAACAGTAAAAAATCCTTCCCGTGCTCCGTGAGTTAATCTAGCATAATCTGAATTTACTAAAGAAGGTAAATCTTCATTAATTAATTTTTTTAAATTTGGTTTAGTAATTTCATTTAGATTTCCTTTACAATATTGGCAAACGCAATATCCATCTATATAATCAATCAATTTTTCTTTTATTTCATCAGGTACTATTCCTCCTGATCGTATTGGATCTATTATCATTAAAAATAAATTTTAAATTTGAAATACTAGTTGTTAGAATTTTTCATAGTAGCGCCCGGACCGGGATTTGAACCCGGGCTACGGGAGTGACAGTCCCGCGTGCTGCCTGGCTACACTATCCGGGCACATTATAACTTAAGTTACAAGTTAACTAAGTTGTGGGTTATTATAATAATAACACAAACTAATATAAATTTTTTAATGAGAAAAGTCTTTTTATTGATAGTTTTGTTTTTAGTGCTTCATTTTGTGGTTTCTTTAATAAATTTCAAGATTAAATTTAACCAAATATATATTTCCCCACTTTGCTTAGGTATTGAAATAATAATATTCTTTACCATAGCCATATTTATAATTTCAAAAAAAGTGAAATATTCTTTATATTTTTTGATAATTGCTTGTTTGTTTATTTTATTCAGGATATTGTTTTTCATTGTAGCAATATATTTTATTTCATTCGAGTATTTGCAATTGCTACACGATTTAATATTTAAAATTATATTTTATTTCATAATAATTTCTTATTTGTATTTCTTAAAAAAATCACTTTAGGACTTCTAAAATAACTTCTGCAGGTAACAATAATTTTATTTTTTTACCTCTTCCATCCATTTTTGTCATTAAATATCCATATAATTCTAATTCGTTTACATATTGTCTAACCCATCTTTCACTTACAGGTCTTTTTTTAAATTCTTCGCAAATTTTATAATATTCAGCATAAATTTCACTTATCGATAATAAAGGCTCTTCATAAGGGTTTTCCTTAATTTTTTGTAAAGTTAATGCTGCAATTGAGTACAACAAAATTCTTTCACTCATAGGCAAAACTTTTATATGTTCAATCATAATATCCTTTTCAGCAATGTCTTTTGCTTTTTCAGCATGCTCAACTTTTACTTTTGAACTTCCTTCTTCATCTGCTAAATCTCCTGCTCTCAACAAAATTTGTAATGCTAATCTTGCATCTCCTGATTGATAACCAACATAAGCTGAAATATACGATATAGTTCCATATTCAACAGCATTTTCTTTAAAAGCTACTTTGATTCTATCATTTAATATTCCTTTTATTTCTTCAGTAGAATATGGAGGAAATATAATTTCAACTCCACATAATGCACTTTTTACAGCAGGTTCTAATTTTTGTTTAAATCTAACGTTGTTTGTAATTCCTATTATGGAAAGGTTGAAATTTTCTTCATAGTTCATTCTTGTTAAAGTATATAAAGCCTCATTAATTTGGCTTATTTTATCAATTTCATCTAAAACTAATAAAACATTTTTTTCCCTTAAAATTTCTTTTATTAAATCTAAATTATTTTTTACATTGAAGAAACTTCCTATTTTGTATAAAATTTTAGAAATTGTAGGATATAATCCACAATTCACATAAATTGGATATACATCAACTTCCTCTATTTTTTGAATTTCTTTTAAGATATACTTTATTGTTAATGTTTTTCCAGTTCCTGGACTTCCATATATGAAAATATTGATTTGATTGCCTTTAAAAACAGGGGTTAATTTTTTAATTAAAGTTTTTATTTGATTTTCTCTGTATAATATATTTTTTGGCATATAATTTGGTAATAAAGTTTCTCTGTGTTTAAATACTGAAGGTCTTTTTATACTTGACTTGATAATTTCACCAATATCCATAAATTATTTTAAAAGTTAAAAATTTTAATAAAAGAATTTATTTTACCAAAACATAGAGATAAGTTATTTATATAATAAAAAGTACAATTATTTATGGGAAACGAAGTTAACGAGGTTCGTGAAAAATTAGCAAAAGCTGTAGCTTATGAATATCTCGCATTAAAAACCAAAGATTCAGAATATGCTAAAAAATCTAAAGAAATATTAGAAGATGTTGCAAAATTTGTCAATAAAATATTTTGTTATGGAAGTCCTTGTCAGATTGATTTAATAAGTGCTGTATATAATCTATACGAAAATAAAGAAAAATGGAATGAGGCTAAAAATGTTTTGCTTGTAAGTATATTGTGTGCTTTTGAGCCGAATTTCAATGAATTTGATAAAGATACATTAAAAGAATACATAAGGTATTGTAATATTAAAAAAAGC
>CAZNYH010000006.1:0-18214 GCA_964577235.1 uncultured archaeon
AATATAGAGTTTACTTAGATGACAGAGATATTTCTCCAGGAGAAAAATTTTATTACTGGGAAATGAAAGGAGTTCCCCTAAGGATAGAAATAGGTTTGAGAGAAGTTGAAGAAAATGTGATTACGGTTTGTAGACGAGATAATTTAGAAAGAATCAAAATAAAAGATATGAGAAAAATAACAAACATTTTAAAAGAGTATAGAAAAAACATTATCAAGATGGCTAAGAACAAATTTAGAGAGTTATTCAAAACAGTGAAAAAAGAAATTATATGTAGTGAAGATTGTTTACCGGAAAATACAGTTGGATTAATTGAATATAGAAAAGGAAAATGCAAATGTGGAAAAAAAGGAAAATATTTGGCAATTATAGGAAAAACAGTATAAAAAAACAAAAGTTTTATAATCCTAATGGAATATTGGATTTTAAGTTTTTTGTGTGCAATAGGAATAATTTTTTACAATAATTGGATAAAAATAATTTATTTCATTACTAAAAAAACAAAAACTGAATTAGACGATAAAATAATTTCTGCCATAGAATTTCCAGTAAAATTGACTTTATTTCTCCTTATGATTTATTTTCTTCTAGAATATTTAAATGTCAAAATTTTTGACAATATTTTGTTAACTTTAACTGCAATTTCTTTTGTATATATTTTTTACAAGATAGTGGATGTGATTTCCAAACATTTAGAATCAAAAGAAGAAAAAGTCTATAAAACAATTGCTTTTATTTTTAAAAATGTTGGAATATTAATTTTAGTTTTTGTGGCAGTATCTTTTATAACAACCATCTGGAAAATTGATATCACACCATTAATCGCTTCTGCAGGTATTGCAGGATTAATTGTTGGATTTGCGTTAAAAGATGTAATTGAAAATATTTTTGCAGGAGTTTTAATTTTGTTAGATCCTCCTTTTAAAGTGGGAGATATAGTACAAATTGGAAATGATGCTGGTAGAGTTGTAGAAATTGGAATTAGAAACACTAAAATTAAAAAATTTGACAATAACATTATAGTAATTCCCAACAGAGATATAATAACAAGTAAAGTAACAAATATGTGTTTGCCTGATGAAATAGTTAGAATTGAAATGTTTATTACAGCATCTTATTTTGATGAGCCAGAAAAAGTTAAAAAAGTTATATTGGACTTGATTAAAAGTTTAGATGGAGTTTTAGAAGAGCCTACTCCTTCTGTCCAAACTTGGGAATATGGTGATTTTTATATTAAATACAGAATAACTTTTTACACCACACTTTCAAATAAAATTAAATTAATTGACGAATTTAACACAAAAATCTGGAAAAAGTTCAAAGAAGAAGGAATTACATTTCCATTCCCTACTCATGATGTTTATTTACACAAATAATATCTCATTTTTAGAGAAAAGATATATATAAGATTTTAAATAAACTTTAATGGGATCTGGTAGACTTTTAAAAATTATAAAAAAAGTTAAAACACACTTAGAAAATAAAAAATCCCCAGTTGGAGATAATTTGTTTAGTTTGAATCAAGAAGAGTTAGAGAGAATATTTGGATTATATAAAACAAACCCTGAACTTTTTAAGAGTGAAATAACTCGTTTTGTTCAAGTTTTACCCCACAATTTATATTCAAAAATAAAAGGAATAGTTGAAAAAGAAGAGCTAGAGGTTTTTGTTGTTTACTGGTATGATAAACCTAAAATTCGAATTCCAATAAAAGATGAACATTGTGAAATTGAAGGTTATTCTTGGATAATTCCTTTAGTAACCAGAGCTATTATTGAAGAAACTTTGGAAAAATTTGGATATAAAGATGTAGAAATTGAAATAAATCTAATTGATTCAATTCCAATATTTGTAGGTATGTTAGCACACCTTAATAAAGATGTGAATATTACTATAACAACAGAGTATGATAAAGTGATAAAATTTATAGTATTAGGATATGACAGTAGAGTAGATTCCATTAAATTAGAAAGAAAAGATTCTTCTTATTATAGAATTTTTGGAATAGATTTCAGAGGAGGAGATGTTTTTATATCAGGAGCAAAAATAGAAGGGAGTATCATATCCCCTACTTTAAAGTTAAATAAATGCGAATTAAAAAATACTAAGATAATAAGTAATAACATAAATTTAACAAAATGTATGGTTTTAAATTCAGGAATTAATACAGTTTCAGAAATGAAAGGAATTGTAAATATTGAACATAGTAAGATTTATGAAAGCAAAATTTTAACAAATGCTATATTTATTAACAAAAGTGAAGTGATAAATACTATAATTAAAGCAGAGGCACACAGTATAAAAGATAGCAAAATTACTTTGTATACTAACATATTAAAAATAGAAGAAATTGCAAATTTATTGAATAAATTACCTAACTTTAAAAATTGTAAAATATGTCTAAAAGGAGCAGAAGAAATATTTGTAGAGCCATATATCTCAAAAAGAGATTTGGATAATTATACTAAAAAAATAAAGACAAAAGATAAAATTTTGCTATTCTAACCTAAAAATTATTTTATTATTTTCAATTATTACATAAGATTTTGGAACGATTGATTTATCTCCTGGTAAACAGCCTGTAATTGATCCAGGGTTTATTAAAGTTAGTTTTCCTATATTTTGTAAAAAAGGTTTATGAGTATGGCCAAAAATTAGAAAATCTACGCTTTTTTCTGTTCCTATTTTTATTAAAGCATCAATATTTCCTCTGCCAAATTGAGAAGAATGAATTACATAATATTTTTTTCCAAATATTTCTAATTCTAATTCTTCTGGGAGATTTAAATAATCGCAATTTCCTTTTACTCCATAGAACTTTGCAATATTTCTTAATTCTTTAATTACCATTTCATCAGTGTAATCTCCTGTAGATATTATTATATCTGGATTTTCTTCTTTTATTTTGTCTAAAAAACTTAAATCATCTGTCCTTGAAGGATAATGAATATCACCTAAAATTATTATTTTCATTATGATTATTAATCTTTTTAATTTTAACAGGAATACATTTATAATTAGGGCAATGTGTTTCGTAATCATATTCTAAAGGAACTAATTTATTATATAAAAATTTATCATAGTGGAAATTTCCAATTATTACCTTTTCTTTGGTTCTTTCACTTATTTTTACTTTCACTTTTTCGCTCCCAACTTTTGATTCTAAAATTATAATATCCCCATCTTTTAAATTCAATTTTTTAGCATCATTAGGATGAATTAAAACATAGCACTCTCCTCTTAATTTTTCAGATTTTTGAGTTAAATCTCCACTTACAAATTGAGTATATAATCTTGTAGATGTTAAGATATAATCATGATTTTTATAAGTTTTATAAGTTGCTCCTTCAATATCTATTGGTAATAACAACTTCCACTTAATTTCTTTGTTTAAGTAATTTTCAGGTTCTGGCCAATTGAATAAAGTTTTTATTTCGTTGAAAATATCCTTCCAATTATTTTTGAAGTGTTTTTCTTTTTTAAACAATTTTGCCAAATCATAAATAATTTTGTATTCTTCTTTAGGTCCTTCAATTACTTTATTAACTTTCCTCAATAATCGCTCTCCCGTTATAATTGTTCCCTCTCTTTCGATTAAAACACCTGATGGTAAAATAACATTGGCGAATTCACAAGTTTTATTAAAAGTATAATTGCTAACCACTAAGAACATTTTCTTTAAGTTTTCCCAAACTTTTGTTAAGTTTGGCATTGATTTTGCAGGATTTGAAGGTAAAATCCAACAAAATTCCACAGGGTCAATTAAAATTCCTTCAATCATTGTTTTTCCTCTAAATTTTGGTAATTTTACTTTCCAAAAATCTTCCAATTTTTTAATTACCCAGGGATCTACCCAAGGATCAACTAAAACTTCTCCACATCCTTGTACATTAACTTTTCCTCTAAAACTTAAAATTTTCCCATTTTTGATTAGTACTAAAGATAATAAAGCCATAACATTTTCTGTTCCCTCTAATTGTTGGGTTAACCCCATTCCGTGCATTGCTCCAAAGTGCTTAGATTTCAAAATTTCTTCTGCACATTCAATTAATAAACTCTTTTCTACTCCACAATATTCGCTTGCTAAATCAAAAGTGAAGTTTTTAACGTATTCTCTAAAAGCCGAAATTCCCTCTATTTTTGGATTTTCATATTCTAAAATGTAATTTATCCAACTTAAAATTGCAAAAATTTCAGTTCCTGGATTTACAATAACTTTCATGTCGAAATCATCATCAATATGGTGTAAATAAATAGTTTTAACTTTTGATTTTAAAATTCTATAATACATTGCAGGATATGTATGCTTTGGATTTGTTCCAACTAATAACAATAAATCTAATTTATAAATGTCATTTAGATAAGAAGGGTTGTAAGAGATTCCCAGCATTTTCTTATAAGCAAATATTGTTGGTGCATGACATAATCTCGCACAACTATCTATGTTATTTGTTTGACAAACTATTCGAGCAAATTTTTGGAATTGGTAGTTATCTTCATTAGTAATTTCCCCGGAGCCAATAAACAAATAATCCTCAAATTTTTCAATATGTTCTTTTATATATTCTAAAGCATAGTCGTAATCAACCTCATCAAAATCTTTATTTTTACTTTCTCTTACTAAAGGTTTTTCAATTCTATCTTTTAAAACTTCATGAATTGTAAGACCTTTTAAACAAGGATGGCCTTTACTAACAGGTTCATCATGAGGTAAAACTTTAATTATTTTGTTATTTTCCACAAGATATTTTAACTTACAACCACAACCGCAGTATATACAAGAGGAAATTATTTCTTTCATTATTAATTTAATGAGGAAACTATTGTTATTGCCTATAATATTTTCTTTAACAATATCTCATGTTTTTATAAACGTTTTTATTAATGAAAATGTGAAAGTTGTAGAAAAATATTACATAGAATATAAAGATAAAAAATTTATTGAGGAAAAAGTGAAGACTTGTGGAAATAGAATTTATTGTTTAAAATCAGACTTAAATATTTTCAACCATGCCTGTAATTTACCTGATTACATAAGAGTTTCATATAATTTAAAAGAAAATAGGGGACTAATTACTTTATACTATGAATGTAATGAAATTTTAAAAAATAATTACTTTGCATTTTCAAATTTTAATTTCCCCTATGAAGGAGGTAACTTATATTATATCCCTGACAACTATATTTTGGAAATTCATTTACCTAAATTTTCGAAAATAATTGAGTTATATCCATTAGATGCACTAGTTGAAGGGAATAAAATTACAATTGCAGGGCCAAGATATTTAGATGATTTAAAAGTAATTTACAAAATTGAAAATCCTATTGGAAAAAATATCTTTGAAAATTTTTATAACTTTTTGTCAAATCCTTTAATTTTTGTGTTTGTAATTTTAATTTACATCATAATTAAATTAAGCGTTAAGTTTTTGGATTATTTACTTAAAGTGTAAAATAATTCTTCAAGTGAGACTTCCGTATTGATGCAACCATCTTTTAATAAAACAACTCCTTGGGCTGGAATTCCATACTTATGACACATTTCTAAACCTTCTTTTACTTCTAATAAACAACCAACACCCACTACTCCTTCTGGTTTTTCTTTTTTCATAATTCGCTTTACCATCGTTCCTCCTGTTACAATAACTACTTTATATCCTTTTTTCTCAGCAAATTCTTTTATTTTTGGGATAACACATTTTCCACAGTTTAAACATTCTATTCCATAAGGAGTTGCTGGTGCTCTGCACTCAGGATGTCTTAAACATTGAGGCAAAAATAATATTCTTTTTTTACTATTTTTAAATTCTTTTTCAAAATATTTATTATAAACTTCTACAACAAATCTGTCTATAATTTTTGTATCAAATCTAAAAATATTAAAAATTGCTTTTAAAAACCCTTCAAACAAATAAATTAAAGTAATCATAAGTTTTGGTAAAATTATTTTGTGAGTTTTTAAATAAAACAATATCAACAATCCAAGAATCAAACTCCCAAACAGTATTGTTAAAAAAGATCCTAAAACCATAAACCCTAACATTTCAATTATTGTCATCTCCACACCTCTATATGCAATGTTTTTATATTAAAGTCTAAATCATCTTTGTCTTTTATTTCTGATGGTAATGTCAAAATTTCAAAATCTTTTTCAATTTTTAAGTAAGATTGCTTAGGATAATGCTTAAAATAAGGCTGTCCATCTATTAAAACAACTACACTCATAGGGTTATTCCCTATTAGTAAACTATTCATATCCTTATAATTATTATCAAATTTCAAGCAACCATATATTGGAATATTTTTTTTATCTATTTTACACATATATCTGTAAGTGTCATTTGCTAATATAAATAGAGTTGTATATAATTTACTTCCCAATAAATATACATTAGTAAGGTGACTCTCCCAATTAGAATAAATCAGAAATAATTGATATAAAATTCCAAACATTAGCGCTACTATTAAAAAACAAAAAAACACATCTAAAGTAATAATTTGGCCTTTCATTAAAAATATATTTCTTATCCTTTAAAAATCATATATATTACAATGAACTAATAATAATTAATCAATTGCTTAAGTGGTGATGATTTTGATAGTTAAAATAGAAAATGTTGGAAAAGGATTTGATGGAGAAACAATAATAGAAATTAATTTCAAAGAGGAAGAAAAACTAAAAAATTTAAATAATAAAACTTTTCCTAAATTGTTTGGAAATTTCAAACTTACACAAGATGGAATTATATGGAAATTAACCAGAAACTCTGCTTTTGAAAGTTATTTAAGAGCAGAAGGATTTCATGAAGTTTGTGAGTTTTTAAAACAAGTTTTCAATGCCATCACAAAACCAAAAGAAATAAAAGAGAAAATTAAAGAAATATCTGAAATATATAAATTTCCAATTGAAATAATAGGGAGTGTACATTACATAAAAATATATTATAATGAATTTGTCAAGGTAAGTTATAATTTCTTAGCAAAAATAGGAAGTAAAATAGAGGTAATTTATTATGAAGAATCTCATAGTTTTATTAAGGGAAAATTCAAATCAAATTTAGGAGAAATTATGGTAAATAACAAAAGTTTAAAAGAATATCTTCATAATATATGGAAAGAAATTAGAATTTAATGCGACTTTTTTACGGAATTCCTATAAAAGACAATGAAATTTTAAAAAAGTTAAGAAAAGAACTTAAAAAATGCGTTGAGGGAAGATTTGTAATTCCTGAAAATTACCATATTACTTTAAGATTTATAGGGGAAGTAGAAAGCCCAAATCAATATATTAGAGAATTAAATAAAGTGGAGTTCAGAAGATTTAATTTGAAGTTCAAAAAATTAGGAGCATTTCCTTCAATAGAAAATCCAAGAGTTATTTGGCTAGGTTGCGAAGGCGAATTTTTCTGGTTTAAATCAATCATTCCAGAAGAGTTTGTTCCTCACTTAACTTTAGTGAGAGTTAAAAAGATAATAGACAAAAATTATTTAAAAGATTTATTCAATAAATCTTTTGAGTTTTCTCAAGAAGTTGAAGAGGTAGTCTTATATAAATCAACTTTAACTCCCAATGGTTCTATTTATGAAAAAATTTTCGTTAAAAGATTTAAAAAAAGTTTGGAATAAAATTGATAATTATTAGAATTATAAGATAAATGTAAATGAGCATTTTTGCCCAATAAGGTAAAATGTTTTTGAATATTCCGTCTCCATCTAAAGGCCAAACAGGTAGCATATTTGTTAACCAAATTGCTAAATTTACATAAAATGCCCAGAAAAATAAACTCAATAACATAATTAAAATTCCGCCTACTTCTAAATAAACTCCTAATTTTCCATTTTTAACAGGCACTTTAACCTCAATTTTTTTGTTATCCCTTAAAACTTTTATTGTTACTTCTTTTTTGTTTTTTAGGGAGTTTCTTAAATCTTCAAGCGAACTTATTTTGTTCCCATTCACCTCTAAAATAATATCGCCTTTTTTTAGATAATATTGAGCCAAATAATTTTTATCGAAATCAATAATTTTTATATATTCAGGCTTATAAATAGGAAGTAAAAGTAAGATTCCAAAAAATAGTGCTAAAACCAAATTTGCAGTAGGGCCTGCTAAATAAATATGGACTAAATCTTCTTTTGGAAGTTTTAAAAATTGTTTTTCATCAGGTCTTACGAATGCACCAATTGGAATTACTAAAAAAAATACAATTCCTCCTGAAATTAATTTTAATTTCCTTTTTATTATTTCAATTCCATGAGAAAACTCATGAAATACCATTCCAATTAATAATCCAAACCATGCAATTAGCGGAATAAATATTTTTCCAAATTTTACTCCTGGGAGCATTAGTCCAACTCCAGGAACGGCCTCGTGTAAATTTCCAGATATAAATTTAAAAATAATATCAAAACAATTTAAAGTCAACAATATTATTGAAAAAGGAATCCACCCAAAAATTATTGAAATTATTGCAAAATAGTTTGGAAAAATCAAAATTGCTAAAAAAACATTTATCAAAACAGATAAACAAAATGCCAGAATGTCGTTAAAAATAATAAATCCAAAAATTCCATATGAAGAGTAAATAGTAATTTTATTTAAAAAAGTAAAATCCAAATTTTTAAATCTCTTCAAAAGATTTTTAATATTTAAGTTTAACAAATAAATTAGATAAAAACTTGTAATTACTTCTTTTTTGAAGTATTCATTGATGTATCTTGATAAGATATGAAGTAATATTCCTAAAATTAAAATCAAAACAACCCAAATCAAGAAATCACCTCAGATATGAATCCATAAACATATGGTAAAGCAATTAACATAAAGTTTAAAGGAGGAAATATAGAAGATAAAAATATTGTTAGTATAGTTCCCACAAAAAACACAATAGATTCAGCATAAGACAATAATTCTCCTGAAAAATAGGGAAATCTACTTTTATTATACGAAGAAATTATCAATAAAGAAAACAAACAAAAAGATATCGCATTTATTAATGACATAATTACACCCAAATATATGTTTACCAAATAACTTTGAAGTGTAATTACAAATATTAAATAATAGATTATTGTCGAAAAGCAAACTGATAAAAAGCCTGAAAATAATTTTTTCACATTAAATTCTTTTAAAGCACATCCTGCTAAGACTATTAGAAAGTATCCAAAAAAGAAAATTAAAAAAGCCACAAAAATTTCGAAATCATTTAATAATTTTAATAAAGTTTCTGAAAATGCAGATGGAGTTCCAAAATATTGCATTGCAAAAATTGACAAATAAGTACTCCCATATACTAAATTATTAAAATAAATCAAAGAAAATCCGATTACCAATAATATTACACTTGGTATATATCTTGATAAAAACTCTTTAACTTCTTCTATTTTTGATTTCATTAATATTTATTAGGTAGCACACTATTAAATAAATTAGGTTAAGAGTTTTATTAATAAGAAAAATTTTTAAGGTTACACTTTTGATATATGATGGAGATGTTGAAAACTTTTTAGAGATAGAGTAAGAAGTTTATTATAATGGTAAAAAATATACTACTGAGGTAAACGATTTTGAGAAATTTAAGAAAAGGATTATCTTAAAATGTTGTAAAAAAGGAGAAGAGTATTTAAAGAGAAAGTTATTTTAGATAAACTAAAAAACAATGTAAAGATATAAAAATTAGAGCATATTAATTTTTAATGAAAAAAATAAAGGCTTTAGTTAAAGCAATTATTGTAAAAATGACAACAGAGATTTCAGATAGCGGATTTTTTGGTGCTATATGGATAACTTCAATTTTTGGAATTTTATTAAAATTTTGCATTGATTTATTGACATTAAATTTTAATTATAAGTTGGGAGATTTAAATGTTTATATATACATATCAATTATAGCAGGAGTGTCTTATATAATCCAAAACATTTGTGATTATTATGCTTTATTTACTACAACTAAAATAAATACTTGCCACAACAGATTTAAAGAATTTGAAGAAAAATACCCTAGTATATTGAAAAATCCTTTAGCAATAAGAAAAGAATATTTGGATTGTACTCATGTAATAAAAGGACATATAGGTAAATTACCTTTTAAAGAACTAAAGAAATATTATGAAGAGGAATTACTTATATAAAATTTTCTCAGCTTCACTTCTTATTTCTTCTTCAGAAATTTTATATTTTAATCTCTTAAATATTTTCGTTAATTTTTCGATGTCGTTATTTAGAAATTCAAATGCCAAAGGGTGTTTGCAATGAACACCAGTACCTAAATCTATAATTATAGGTTCTCCTTTATAATTTAAAATGTTATATTCACTCAAATCCGCATGAATTATTTTTGCTTCCCACATTTTTTTCACATTTTCCCATAATTTTTCAGGAAAGTCGAGATTCACTTCCCAATCTTCTTTTAATTTTGGTGCTGGTTCTGAATTTCCAATCCATTCCATAACTAAAACATTTTTCATTATGTAAATAGGATAAGGAACTTTCACTCCTTTTTCTGTTAAAATCTGCAAATTAGAATATTCTTTTTGAGCCCATGCAAAAACAATGTGTCTTTTATTGTGTCTTATTTTTTCAAATCTAGGGTCACCAAAAATGTATTTATACATCTTTTTGAAATCACAAGTTTTTGTTCTATAAATTTTTACTGCAACAGGTTCATCTGAAAAATCTAATCCCAAAAATACATTTGCTTCTTTCCCAACAGCAACTTCTCTAACAATTTTTTTTAAAATCTTTTTTTCATATAATTTATTTATTACTAAATTAGTTTCTGCATCAAATACATCGCTTCTTACTTTTAGGAAATCGTACTCCATATAAAATAAGAAGTATCAAATTATAAACCTTAATGACAAAAAAACAATTTGTAGAATTTTTAAAAGAAATTGAAAAA
The DNA here is from genome assembly GCA_964577235.1 of uncultured archaeon. GTDB lineage: Archaea > Iainarchaeota > Iainarchaeia > JAADDC01 > CAZMYQ01 > CAZMYQ01. The sequence continues at coordinate 10,902 of CAZNYH010000006.1, forward strand.
ATTCCGAGAGAAAAGTATAATGCGATAGTTCATAATTATAACAACATATTTCAAAGATTTATAGCAAGTTTTTTAAGTACAAGAACAAAAGATGAAATAACATATAAAGTTTGTGAAAGATTATTTAAAATTGTTAAAACACCTGAGGATTTGTTAAAAATTAGTTTAGAAGATTTGGAAAGGTTAATTTATCCAGTTGGATTTTATAAAACAAAAGCAAGAAGATTAAAAGAAATTGCAAAAATATTGGTGAAAAAATTCCCAAAAACCAAAGAAGAATGGAAAAAACTTCCAGGAGTTGGTGAAAAAGTGGCGAGTTTAATCATAAATGAAATTGCTGTTGATACTCACGTACACAGAATTGTAAATAGAATATATAAACCAACAAAAAATTATGAAGAAACTAAAAGAATTTTAGAAGAACTTCCAAAAGAATGGCATTCAAAAATAAATCACATTTTAGTAAATTTTGGACAAAAGATTTGTAATGTTACTCCAAAATGCAACATTTGTCCAATTAAGAATTGTCCTCATAAAGCAAAATTAGAAACCCTAAAAGGTGTTTTAAAAGAATTTACTACAAAAATTTTGCCAAAAAAAGGAACTTATATTTTAAAAATGCGATTAGATAATTATTTTGAATTTAGAAATTGGAAGTTTTATCCTGGATATTACTTTTATGTGGGTTCTGCTTTTGGGAAAGGAGGAGTAAAAAGCAGAGTAGAAAGACACTTAAAAAAAGATAAAAAACTTCATTGGCACATAGATTATTTTCTACAAAAAGCCAAGATTGTAAAAGTTTATGCTAAATATTCAAAAGAAGAATGTAAAATCGCTAAAAAATTAAATATTTTGGAAAAATTCAAAGGTTTTGGATGTTCCGATTGTAAATGTGTATCTCATTTATTTAGAATTCCTTTTTAACATTTTTTCAACTAATTCTTTGATTTTCCAAGGTGGTAAATCAACTCCTCCCAATCCATTTACAATTCCTTCAATATCAAACCCTAAACTTTTAATTTCTGAAGCAATAATTCCTTCATTTCCGTACGAAAAATCTTTCTCAATGACTATTATCTTATCATAATTTTCTAAAGATTTTATTAATTCTTTTTTAGGAAGAGGCCTAAATACATTCAACCCCAATACATCATAATCTAATTGACAACAATTTTCATATAGGGTTCCTGTTGTAACAATACAAGTATCAGAACCTTTTTCACATTTTTGATAAAACCAATATTTTCTCCCAAAAAGTTTCTCAAACTTTTCAAAAGCTTCTTTAAATATTTCTATTGATTTTAGAGTGTCTTCTTGTTGAATGAACTTTAATTTTTGATAATTTTCAAACCCTGCAAGAGGGCCGACTACTCCATTCAAATAATTGTGTTTTGGCGATTCTCCAACAAATTCTAAAATTTTTTCCTTTTTAGGAATTTCAAAAACTTCTAATGAGTGAGTAAGATAAAAACCATCTATACATACCATTCCTGGTAATAAAATTTTCTCACAAACATAATACATTATTGGAATGAAATCCACCGCTTGTTGTGCATTATGGCAGTATATTTGTAACCATCCAGTATCTCGTTGTGATAAACTATCTTGCCAATCATTCCAAATTGAAATAGGAGAAGATAAACTTCTATTTGCTATAACCATTACAACAGGCAATCTCAATCCAGCACAATTATGTAAAGCTTCATGCATTAATGCTAATCCTTGAGAAGCAGTAGCAGTGAAAACTCTTACTCCAGCAATAGAAGCACCCATAACAACAGATAATGCTGAAAATTCAGATTCTGCTCTTACGAATTCAAATTCTCCTTCATATTCGGAAAGTTTTTCAACTATATGAGTTTGTGGAGTTATAGGATATGCAGCAATTACTTTTACATTGCATCTTCTAACAGTTTCTGCAATTCCATGAGAAACTTCCATGCACTCCATTATTTAATTAATGGACATTATAGGAGATATCGCAATTATTTATAATTTAAGTCAACTAAATAAAATTAAAGATAAAGTAAATTGTGTATTTTTACATAAAGGAATGGAAGGAGAATTTAGAATTAGAAAATTAGAATTTTTATATGGAAAAGAGCATTACGAAACACTCCATATGGAAAATAAATGCAAATTTTTGCTAGATGTAAGATTGTTCTACTCTACAAGATTAACTTACGAAAGAAAATATGTATCCTCAAAAGTATTTGGAAAAATTTGTGTCTTTTTTGCAGGAGTAGGACCTTTTCCAATAGTGATTTCAAAGCATTCAAAGGCTGAAGAAATAATAGGAGTAGAAAAAAATCCAAAAGCATATGAATATTTTTTAAAAAATATTGAATTAAATAAGTGTAAAAATGTTAAAGCGATTTTGGGAGATGCTGTTGAATATGCTATAAATAATCCAAAAACTTTTGATTTCATAGTAATGCCAAAACCCAAAGAAGGATTATATTTAGAATGTCTAGAAAGTTTAAAACCGAATGGAGTATGCTTTTACTATCATTCAATTAAAGAAGATCCAGAAAAATATTTTGAAAATCTGTTTTCATCTTATGGCAAGATTATAGAAATTAAAAAAGTAAGAAGTTTTTCTCCAAAAGAAAAACAATACAGAGTCGTTATTCAAAAATACTAATATGGACCCGCCCGGATTCGAACCGGGGACCTCCCGCTTGCAAGGCGGGCGCGCTACCACTGCGCCACGGGCCCGTATTAATAATTATCCTTATAATTATTAATATCTTTTTAAAACATAGATTTATGGAAAAGATAATCAATTATTTACAAAAAAATTTTAGTTATTGGGATGTATTTTATCAAAAAAATAAAACAAGAATTATAAAAGTAGAAGATGGAAAAATAACCAATAATTCCGAATCATTCCAAGAAGGGATTGGAATAAGATTAGGAAATTATTATTTTGCAACTAACATTTTGGACGAAAATAAAATTATAGGTAGATTAAAAAATATAAAAACAAATTCTCAAGAAATACATCTATCCTCAGAAAAAGGCAAAGAAATTATAACTTTTGAGGAAAATCCTGAAGAGGAGTTAAAAAATATATCTGATTTTTTAAAAGACAAAGCCATAAAATATACGATAATTTTCATTAGAAAAGAAATTGAAAATAAAATTACAAACTCTAACAATTGCGATATCTTTCAGAAAAGAAATTATTCATCAATAGCGATTATTATGTATTACTCAAAAAATAGTCAAATTTCAAAAATAATATATACTAAAAGGAGTTGTAAAGGTAGTTGTTTTAATTTGATAAATTATGAGGAATTGGAAAAGAAAATAAAAATATTAAAAGAATTAGTGACTGCTCCCTTATTGAAACCTAAAAAAGCAAATGTAGTATTAGATCCAAAAGTAGCGGGAGTTTTGATTCATGAAGCTTATGGGCACGCTTTAGAGGCAGATTATGTAAAAAACAATGAATCTATATTTTCATTTGAGAAAATGGGCTTAGGGGAACAAATAACAATAAAAGAAAATCCAGAGATGTGTAATTGGGGATACTATAAATGGGATGATGAAGGGTTTAAATCAAAAGAAAAGATACTTATAGATAGAGGAAAAATTGTGAACTATATAGAAGATGGACGGTTTGGTAAAGGTAGACATGGAAGACGAGAAAGCTTTTGGAACTATCCAATTCCAAGAATGGCATGCACTATTTTGGAAAAAGGCGACTATAAAGAAGAAGAATTATTTGAAGAAATTAGAAATGGTTATCTGCTATGTGGATCTGCAGGTGGTCAAGTCTCCATATTTTCAGGAACATTTCAATTTTCAGTAAAGTACGTATATGAAATAAAAAACGGAGAAAAAACTAGATTATTTAAGGGAACTTCTTTTTCAGATAATATATCAGAAATTGGGCATAAAATTTTAGGAAAATCAAAGATGTTACATGAATCTACTGGTTTCTGTGGTAAACAAGATCAGATAGTCCCTGTATCTAAATTAGCACCGTATGTCGCTATAAAAAATGTTTATTTGGGGTGATAATATGTATCACTTCAAAGAAATAACGACAAACATTAAAAAAGTAGTATATGTAAACAATAAGCTTTTATATGAATCTGAAATTTTAAGGAAAGATTATTATTATAAAAAATTAGAAAATGGAAAATTAGGAGTTTCTATTTCAAATAATCCTGAAAACTTGGAAAAAAATGTAAAATATATTCCATTTAAAGGGAAGGAGTTGCCAATAATTCCTGATAAAGAAATAATTCAAGTAAATGATTGTGAGGAGTTAGAACCAATAGATATAAATTATAACGCTAGACAAGAAATATACTATATAGAAAAAGAGATTTTGCATAAAGATTATTTGGGAAATATCTTGGTTAAAAGATATAGCCATTATAAATATTGTATGAGACTATACTATAATGATTTACAAATATTGATAGAAGATTCTGACTATAGTATAAGAGATCTTAGAAAGCGAATAGAAAATAAATTAAATTATATTGTAACTGAAGAAGTTAAAGTTTCTGAAAAAACACCTGTGTGTATTTTTGATAGTGCCTTTTATGCATATTTAATTACAGCTGCATATGGAAATTTGGTTAAAACTAAAAAATCTTTTCTAATTTCGAAAAACCTTGAGAATTTAACTATTATAGAAGACCCTCTATTAAAAAAACCATATAAATACTTTGACGATGACGGAATCAAAACATCTAAAAAAATAGTATTAGATTCGGAATTAAAAACTTCTTTGTTTGATTTTTATTATGGAATTGAATTTGAAGAAAAATCAACAGGTAATGGGTTTTACGGTCTAAATCCAAATGGAATTGGATACTCTTACCTAATATATGAAGGAAAGAATAAAGTAAATTTAGAAGAGTTAGATAGAGTAATTTTAGCATTTAATTGTTTAGGATGGCATACATGTGATTGGAGCTCTGGTTTTATAAACGTTTCTTTATCTTATGGGGTATATGTAGAAAAAGGAGAAATCAAAGGATATGTTAAAGGATACAATATCATAGGCCAACTATCCAATTTATTAAAAGACAATTATGTATTAAAAACTAAAGAAGAAAATCAAAACATAGTTTTTGAACCTATAATAATTAAATAATATTCTTTAATGCTACTTAGTGACAGAGATATTAAAGATTTAATAAAAAAAGGAGAAATAATTGTTGAGCCTTTTGATGAAAATCTTGTTCAACCTTGCTCTTTAGATATTAGGTTGGGGAATGAATTCAGAATTTTTGAATCACATAATATTCCCTATATTGATCCAAAAGAGCCTGACAAGTATTCAAAATTAATAAAATGTGAAGATTATGTTATAATTCATCCCGGAGAATTTGTTTTAGGAAGAACTTTAGAATATATAAAATTACCAAACCATATTGCTGCAACATTAGAGGGTAGGTCTTCTTTAGGAAGAATGGGAATAATAATTCATGCAACTGCTGGATTTGTAGATCCAGGATTTGAAGGAACTTTAACTTTAGAAATTTCTAATTTAAGTAATTTACCTGTAAAATTATATCCAGGAATGAAAATTGGCCAACTAGCATTTTACAAATTATCATCTCCTTGTGAAAAACCGTATTGTGGAAAATATAAAGGACAAAAACCACCTGAAAGTTCAAAATTGTATTTAGAACTCAGAGGTGATTAAATGTTTTACGAAGGAGAAATTGAAGAATTGCTCCTTTCAATTACTGTGTTGGTAATCATTTTATCTATTGTTTGGATTGATTTAAATCTAAATCTTTTAGAAAAAATGTTTGTAATAATTATAAGTGCATTGTTTGGATTTGTAGGGCATGAATTAGCCCACAAATTTGTGGCTCAATCTTTGGGATATACTGCTAGATTTACAGCAGACATTTTAAGTTTGGCAATATCTTTTTTGATTTCTTTATCAGCAATCTTTGGAGGGATAGTTGTTTTCGCTCCTGGAGCTGTTTTTATATTAGATGAAGTAATCTCGTTATCTCATTTATTTTGGATTACAGCTGCAGGGCCTATATTTAATATAATTTCAGGGATTTTTTTACTAATTGTGAGTTTATTTTATAAACCTTTGATTTTAAGTGCCTGGTTATGTTTTTGGTTGGCTTTATTCAATTTAATCCCATTATTTGGCCTTGATGGAGAAAAATTGTTGATGATAGGAAGTATTGACTTAAAATATGGAATTATATATGGGCTTTTGATAATATTCTCGATAATTGGTTGGTTAGTATCTTGGATTTTGATGTAATTATCGTAATTGCAATCATTAATATTGTCCATCCTATTATTACAATCCAATCTAAACAAGATATTGGTGCTAACTTAAATAAACCATATGCAAAATAAATTAAAAATAAGTGCATAACAAAACTTATGACTACAAATAATATCAAATATTTATTTGGATAAGTTGAATAGTTGTATTCAACTAAAAAGGCTCTAATTAATTCAAAAATAATTATTGTAGTTAATACAATCGCCCAAAACTTAGAATATTCTAAACCTTTAAAAATAAATATAAATGTTAGAATAAAGATACTCATAATTGTTGAGAAAATTAATATTTGAGTTATTTCAAATTGTCTGATTGGTTCTTTTTCTTTATCTCCTTTTGATTTGTCCCATGAAAACCCTAATGCTGGTAATCCATCAGTAATTAAATTTATCCATAAAATATGAATTGGTAGTAAAATTCTGGGTTTTATTAAACTTCCAAACATGATTATAAAAATTTCTGCTAAATTACAAGAAATTAAATAAACAAAGAATTTTCTAATGTTTTGCATTATTGACCTTCCTTCTTTTATAGCATCTACAATTCCGCTTATATGATTGTTCAAAATTATTAAATCAGCACTTTCTTTTGCTGCATCAGTAGCGTTTAAAGCGATAGAAACATCTGCCCTTTTCAAAGCCAAAACATCATTTACTCCATCTCCAGTCATTGCAACTACATTATTTTCCTTCAAAACTTCTAAAATTTTTAATTTTTGTGTCGGAGTAACTCTTGCAAAAACTCTAATACCTTCTTTTATTTTCTTTCTTAATTCTTCTATTGAGAGATTTTCTAATTCATCCCCTGTGATTGCTCCTTTACTCTCAATTCCTACCATTTTCCCAATAGAAATTGCAGTTCTTGGAGAGTCTCCTGTAATCATAAAAACTTCAATTCCTAATTTCTTTAGTTCTTCAATAGATTCTTTAACTCCTTTTCTTGGAGGATCTAATAATCCAACTAATCCTAAAAATTTATTATCTTTTGCAAAAGCAATAACTTTAAGGCCTTTGTTTTCCATTTC
>CAZNYH010000007.1:0-8931 GCA_964577235.1 uncultured archaeon
TTATTATTTAATGGGCGGTTTCTGGTAAAACAGAACCGCCCAGTAGGTGATAGAATGTTAACAACCCAACAAATATTAAATTATGGAGTACATTTAGGAGCAACAAGAAGAAATGCATTTATGAAAAAATTTATTTATAAAGTTAGAGTGGATAGAGTCCATATAATAGACGCAAATAAAATAATTGAAAGAATAAATTTAGCTGGAAAATTGTTATCTCACTATCCTTCAAAAAAAATAGCAGTATGTACTAGAAGGAGAGCAGCATTCAATGCTGCAGAAAAATTTGCTGAAGTAATTGGTTGTCAATCTTTTGTAGGAAAATTCATTCCAGGAACATTTACAAACCCACAAGGATATGAATATTTTGAACCAGAAATAGTGATTATTGTTGATCCTATATTGGACAGAGAAGCTCTAAATGAGGCATTTACAATGGGATATCCAGTAATTTCATTATGTAATACAAACAGCCCAATTTCAAAAGTAGATTTTGTGATTCCTTGTAATAACAGGGGAAGAAGGCCTTTAGCAGCTATGTTTTATGCATTGGCAAAATCATATTTAATTCATGCAGATATTATAAAAGATGAAAAAGAATTTCAATATAAGATAGAAGATTTCTTATAATATTAAATATCTATATGGCCCATCTTTTATTTTAAAATTTCTTAAATATCCTAAGTAATAATGTACTGTACTTTTTGGGATCTTCAAAATTTTCGAAATTTTTCTGATACTTACACCCATCTTTTTTAACTCATAAATTTTTTTCAAGATGTTTAAATTAATATTGGGACGTTTGCCTCTTTTAACTCTTATTATTTCAACTTTATCTTTAATTTTTTTTGGCAATCTTTTATACATACTCTCAGAAATGTATATTTTTTTCGCTACCAAAAATTTTTCCAATATTTTTGAGTTAAAAGAATATTCTAAGTAAATTTCTTTATTTTCAATTAAAGCCAAGTTATTAAGGAAGAACATATAATTATTTTTATCTATTACTAATATTTTTTTCATAAAAATATTAATGATTGTAACTGTAAATTATAGACCTTTACACGTAATCAGAGGAAGTGAATTTACTTTAGAAATAAAGTTAAAATCTCAAGAAAAACAACATTGTTCGGTAAAAATATTACTCCCTGAAAATTTTGGATTTGACCCAATTACTTTAAAAAGAAATAAAGAAATAAATTTTAATTTTGAAGGAGAATATTTAATCAAAGAGAGAATTTATGTTTCTCCATCGGCAAAAACAGATACAATAATAATTGAAATAAAAACGCCATATAAAATTATAAATAAAGAAGTAAAGATAGATGTAATTTAATTTTTCCTAACAATTACCTTTATTTTTTTATGCTTAATTAAAAGTTCCATTTGTTTTTTTAAGTCCAAAATATTTCTTTTTCCTAATTTATGAGGTCTCAACTTTCCCATATTTTTTTCACCTCTTCTTCCACATCTAATAATCTTGCCATAACAAATAAATCTTTCTCGTTAATATATTTTCTGAATAATTCAAGTAAATAACAAGCATCCAAAATATCTTTATCACCACCTAGCCATACTTTGTAGGCTATTTGTAATTCTATTGGAGAGAAGTACATTGAAATTTCTTGTTTTCTAAGTAAAATTCGATTATTTAATGCAATTCTATCAAACACATTCCTTGGAAATTTTATTTCAAAATACAAATTATATCCTCCATAGTAAAAGTCAGTAAACACATAAAAAGGGTCTTTATATTTTAATACATTTTCATCAATATGAACATCATATTTGTTTTTTAATTCAACTTTTAATTTTTCTATATCTTTAAAAGGCTCAAATATAACATCAACATCTTGTGTTGGTCTTTCTCTACAGCAAAAAATAGCCATATATCCAGAAACAATTACATATCTTCCATACTTTTCTAAAATGTCAACAAAATTCTTTACAAATTTATCTATTTCTCTCACCTTGCAATTTTTTAAAGTAATTTCCATAATATTATTAATTTTATGTTAGAACTTGAAATTCAAAATTGGATTAAAAATAAATTTAAAGAATTGACTTTGCCTCAGAAATTGGCAATACCAAAAATATTGTCAGGAAAAAGTGTTTTGATTTGTAGTCCAACTGGAAGTGGAAAAACTTTAGCTGCCTTTATCCCTATATTCAACGAATTATTAAAATTTTATAAAAATAACAATTTAAATGACAAAATCTATTGTATTTACGTTTCCCCTTTAAGGTCTCTAAATAACGATATTGAAAAAAACTTAAAAAAATATGTTGAGGAACTTAATCTCCCTATACGAATAAGTATTAGAACAAGCGATACACCCCCTCATAAAAAAAGTGAAATGTTAAAAAAACCACCGCATATTTTAATTACAACCCCTGAAAGTTTAAATATTGCTTTATCTTCAAGAAAATTTAAAGAATTCTTAAAACCAAAATGGGTGGTTATTGATGAAGTACATGCTTTGGCTGAAAATAAGAGAGGAACTTTATTATCAATCTGTTTAGAAAGATTAAATCCTGAAATAAGAATTGGATTGAGTGCAACAATATCGCCATTAGAAGAAATCGCGAAATTTTTAAAAGTAGATGAAATCATTGATGTTTCTCTTGAGAAAAAATTTAAGGTAAAATTAATTCCCATTGAAAATCCTGAAAAAGAGGAAATTTATAAAAAAATTTATAAGATAATTAAAAAACATAAATCTGTTTTAATTTTTACAAATACTAGAAGTTCTACCGAAGCAGTAGTCCATTATTTAAAAGAAAAATTTAAATTTCATTCCGCTGCCCATCATAGTTCTTTAAGTAGAGAAGTTAGACTTGAAGTGGAGGAAAAATTAAGAAAAGGGGAATTAAAAGTGTGCGTTAGTTCAACTTCTCTTGAATTAGGTATCGACATAGGCCATATTGAAGCAGTAATTCTACTAAGTTCTCCAAAATCTGTAATAAGAGCAATTCAACGAATTGGAAGAAGCGGGCATTCACTAAAAGATACTTCAATAGGTTATTTAATAGGAGTATCTCCAAATGATTTATTAGAATTGGAGGCTATCAAAAAATTTATTGAAAAAAGAAAACTTGATAAAATAAGAATTCCGAAAGGATGTCTCGATATTTTAGCACAGCAAATTATTGGGATGTCTTACGATGAACTTCCAATAAAAGAAGTATATGAAATTATTAAAAGAGCATACCCTTATAGAGAATTATCATATAAAGAATTTGAGGAAATTTTAAAATTTTTAGAAAATATTGGTAAAATCGAAATAAAATATGGAAAAATAAAACCAAAATTTCCATTACATTTATATTTTCTAAATTCAGGAGCAATAATTGATGAGCCAAAAATAAGAGTTATTGAAAAAAGATTTATTGGTTATGTAGAGGAGGAATTTGCTGAAATGTTAGTACCCGGAGATGTATTTGTTTTGGGTGGAAAAACTTATAAATTTCTAAAAAAAGTAAGAGACAAAATTTTTGTTAAAGAAGTCAAAAATGTTGAACCAAATATTCCAGTCTGGTTTTCAGAAATGTTACCATTAACTTATGATTTGGCGAGATATATTGAAAAAATAAGATATAAAAAAGCAGTGACTACAAAATTTTTAAAAAATTATTTAAAAATGCAAGATTATATTCCGTCTCCTGAAGATTTGTTAATAGAAATCTGGTATGATCATAATTGGAAAATATGTTTTCATACATTGTGTGGAAGAAGAGCAAATGAAGCTATTTCAAAAGTTTTTGGATACATTTTAGGAAAAACGTATAACTGTAACGTTAATTTAAAAATTTCTGATTTCGGGTTTATAATTTCCCTTCCAAAAAAAGTTTTAAAAATTGATATCATGAACTTATTAAAAATTGATGAAAATGTATTCTTAAAAATTTTGGAAGATGCTATCTTGGAAAGTGAATTATTTAAAAAAAGATTCAAAGATGTTTGTCAAAGATTCTTAATTATTTTGAGAAAAGATCCTAGAAAAAATATTTCAGAAGATTCAATTTATAGGCAAGCAGAAAGATTAATAGAATATGTAAATAAGAATTCTCCATTAGTAAGAGAAACATTAAGAGAAATCCTATATGATAAAATGCATGTAGATGAAGCAATAGAATATTTAAAAGGCAAGAAAAACGTAATTATAAGAGAAAAATGCTCTCCATTTTCCTTCGTAATAGATCAACTTTCAATTACAGATTTGTTACAAATAAAATCCAAAAAGGAAGTAATAAAGGAATTTTTTGAAAAAATTAAGTATTTAACAGAATAAATTTAAGGTTGTTCGTTTTGTGCGGTAGATTGATTCAACTATATCAAAAACTCCTTTTAAAATAAATCCTTTGTCTGTTTCTATTATTTCTTTACAAAAATATGCTAAAAGCACAGGACCATTTGGACTTTTTTGAACAAAGAGTACCCGAAATTCCCCGTAATCCCTTACCATATAATAACAATTTGGATCTCTTTTAACCTTTAAATCCTCCATTACATACTTAATGTATAAGCACATAATAGATGAGAATGTGTTAAAAGAAGAGTTTGGAACTTCTAAACTAACAAAAACAATAGTTGTTTCTCCAGTAAAATGGAACAAAACATTACCAAACGATTGGATTGAGAGATTAATGAAAGAAGGGTATGAAATAGAAGAATTTTCTCCTGGTGATTCTTATTTAAGAAAAATAGAAAAAAATTATAAAATAAACAACACTCTTTTCTTGTTTGTAGGAAGAGGTCTAACAGACGTTACTGATTATTTCTATATGCTAACTAAAAATAAAAATGTTGAAGAAATTATATTTTTAGGTACTGGAGCTTCTTTAATTGATGAATTGGACAGAGGAGATATAAATATTCCAGAGTTAGTACTTCCATGGGAAAACGTAAGTTCAAAATATGTAGATGTTTCAGAAGCGATTCCAACAGCAAATAAAGAATTACTAGATAAAGTAACAAAAATTGCTAAAAGAGTTTCAGATGTAAACGTTAGGAATTATAATCATGCTACTGTTGAACTATTTTATGAAGAAACTACAGAACTCTTAGAATATTTCAAAAAATTAAATATTGCGACTGTTGATATGGAATTATCTGCCTTGTATAGATTGTCTAAATATTTCAGAAAAAAAGCAGTAGGAATTTTAAGAGTAGGTGATAGACCTTTACATGGCGAAATAGTTTGGTCTGAAAAACACAAAAGAAAAGAAGAAAGAAAAAACAAAGGAAAAGAAAATATATTTAAAATTATCAAACAACTAATAAAATAATTTTTGCTATTTATTTAAAAACTTAATTTAATTAATGGAGTATGTAAAAACAGGAATTCCTGGATTTGATGATTTAATAGATGAAGGAATTCCTAGAGGCCATACAGTTTTGGTTAGTGGAGGGCCAGGTTGCGGAAAAACAATATTTGGGTTACAATTTGCATATAATGGAGTTGATTTATTTGAAGAGAAATCTGCTTATATAACAGTTGAAGAAAGTGAAAAAAGTTTAATATTAAACGCCAAAAATTTTAATTGGGTTAATTTTTATTCCTATGTGTCTCAAAATAAGTTAATATTAACAAGATTGAAGATTCCAGAAGATTTCTTAGAAGATTTTGAAGAAAGCGAAAATAAAATTATTATGCAATTAGATAGAATTCCAGAATATGTAGAAAAAGCAGGGGTTTCAAGGTTAGTCTTAGATTCATTATCTGCTCTTTCATTTTGGATTTCAAATCAAGCAAAGTTAAGATGGGCCTTAAATAAATTAAGTAGAAAATTAAAAGATTTGGGATGCACAACATTTTTCATTTCTGAAACTCCAGAAGGAAAAACTACGTTTAGTGCATTTGGAGTTGAGGAATTCATAAGTGATGCAATTATAAAATTAATGTTTATTCCCCCAAATAGATATATATTTATTAGGAAAATGAGGGGAGTAAACCACTCTAAGAAAGTACATCCATTTCAAATTACGTCAACGGGAATTGTTGTAAATTCAAGAGAAGAAGTTTTGTGGGACTCCTTACGAGATTAATTCTTGCAATTTTCTTTTTGGATATTTTTTATCTAATTCAACCAACCCTTCTAACGCTATTTTGGCATTTTTTTCTATTTCCTCACTAATTTTTTCATTAATTTCGATGACTTTTATTACTAAATTCTTTTTTAATTCTCGCTCGATATCTTCTTTAAACACTTCAAATAAACTTTCTCCTTTTAACAATCTACTTAACTTCTCTTTGACTCTAATATATTCTTCATAGGATAGAGGAACTATTTTTTCATCTACTATCTTTCCAATGATATCGGGTCCAATAACTAAGTCGATTTCCTTTCCCGAAATATCAAATGAAAATTTATAATAATCACTGACGTTTTGTAATAAAGTTTTTAATTCTAGTGAAAGTTCTCTATAATAAATACCAAATTTTGAGTATTTTGGAAGTTGAACTTTTTTGTATTTTATCACTTCATTTAAAAATTCTTTAATAGCACTATAAGTTCTATCTAACAATAAATATAAGGGTTTTAATGTTGAATATCCTCTCGAAATTCCAATAATTTTTGAAACTTTTGTATAAAACGCAAGTTCTCGCTTCGAGATATTATTTAAGTAGTTTTGATACTCAATCAATTTTCTTTCTTTTAAAAGTTTGACCAGATGTTTGTATTCAATTTCAGATATTGCTCCAGATACATACAAAATTGCTGTAATGTTTCCTAAATTCTCAACGATGTCTTTTGATTCTTTCATAGATAGTTTTATCATCTCTTCTGCCAATTGATTGCAAATTAAGTGAATATTTACTAAAGACAATTCTTTTCTTATCTTTGCTTTTACTAAATCTCTCAAATTATAAGTAATAAAGTTTCTATTTAATTTATTAAATAATTCTTCAGAATATTTTAATTTGCCCAGCAAATAATCTCTAAACTTTTTCTTGAATTCTTCTGCTTTTTTTCTATATTCTATCTTTAGTTCTGGATATCTTGTAGTCATTTCTAGTCTTTTATATTTATAATATTCTTGTTCTAATAAAAATGCTAAATAAGACTTTTTATCAAATCCCGAACACATATATTTATACAACATTTTGCAATAATTCAATTCTACCAAATCTTCTTCTGTTTTACATTTTTCTTTTGCCTTCTCAAAAATATCTTTTATCTTTTCCCAAGGAATTCCTCTCATATTGTGAAGAATATCTCTTTCTGTTCCAGTTAAAATACCTTTATCTTGTAATTTTACTACTAATTCTCTAGCTTTTATTGGTATGAATTCTAACTCTCTTTTCATTCTTCTTGCGAGCTCAAATTGGGTGTAATCAGGAAGCCTTTGAAGAACGTTTCTTAAAGTTTCAATTATTAATGGAAATTCAGTTTCTATATGAACCCCAATAGTTTTATCTATTATTTCACAGAAAATTTCTCCAATAATTCTGTTATATCCATACATTCTGAAATAAAAATTTATTAACTCTATATAGTTCTCAATTACTTCTCTTTCAAATCTCCCTGAATCTCTAAGTTCTATAATTTTCCTTACAAACTGAACAACTATATTATAACACACAAGTCTTGATTTGCCTCTTGGCATTTTACTTAAAACATATTCTAAAAAATCAATATAGCGTATAAACTTTTCTTGCTTTGAAAATCCAATTATAGTTTTTGATAGTGTTTCACTATCTATAAAATAAACAAAAAATCTAGCTAATTCTATAAAACTTTCTATATTTTTCTTAGATTCATTAAAAAGTTCCAATATCGTTGAAAGATGTTTTTCCTTCAGTTCTTGGGTAATTTCTTTAATTTTATTTTTTATTATAACCTCATTCTTTAATAAATATCGTATGCACAGCAAAGGGTTCTTTTCAAAATTACTCATTATAATTTCTTTTAACGAATCTACGTCTAAATAACTGTTAGTCAATAATAACAATAAGCTTAAGTTTTTATGTTCTTCTACAAACTGAAAAACAACTTTTTCTACATCGATAGGACAAGCTATTGGAAAATCAATATTATTTATTAATAATTTTAATTTATCTACTTGATTGTTTTGAATAGGAATTAAAACAACTTCTCTACAAAACTTTCTATTTAAGTATAATAATCCATAAAAATATACTTTGTTGGTAGGATATTTTTCAAGGACTTTGTAAAATGTCAAAACTAAATGCTTTACAAATTCTTCTCTCAATTTTTTATCTTCTTCAGTTAAGTTCTTATGCATGGGATGTAAATTATAAAGTATCCTTTCTGTTATTCTAAGAATTATAGATAAACTTTCACTATCTTTGAGATATTGCTCATTATCTAACAACTTTTCCACTGTTAAAATCAAATCTTCCCTTAAAGTTTCATATATTTCATCAATGTAAACAATTCTTTCTAAAAGAGCCAAATTTTCTATTAATTTATCTTTAAATTTTGTAATATACTCAACTATTGTTTTTCTCCCATTTTCTGAGAGATAAGCCCATAAATCAATTAACTTACTAATAAAGTCAGAGGAAAATTCTGATTTAATATGATTAGTAAACTCTCTTCTTTTTGATTTGTCGTAACAAACAAGTGCGATTAAAGATTTTACAGTTTTGTTTTTTATTTTTGGTACAATACCCAACCATTCGTCAAAAGAGAAAAGATTAACGATACTATTAACTCGATAAGGAGATATATTTTTTAAGTTTATTAAATAATTTATTATAGTTTCCTTTATAATTTCTTTTTTTGATTCTTTCAACTTCTCAAAATCGCCTTTATCTAAATCTAATATAAGTTCAATCCCTTGATTAGTAATTTTATGTTTCTCTCTTATAGCTTCTTTTAGTGAATTAACTATAATTTCTTTAAATTCTTCATCAGATAGATATTTTTCAAATATCTCCTTTATTTTTTCTAATCTATCTA
>CAZNYH010000008.1:0-2323 GCA_964577235.1 uncultured archaeon
AAATCTTCCTGATGAGTTTGGAAAGCCAATATTTCAATATGGAAAAAATGGATTTAGATTATATAACCTCCCAATAATTGAAGATGGTAAAGTAGTTGGAATTATTGGTAAAAATGGTATTGGTAAATCTACTGCAATGAAGATTTTAGCGGGAATTTTAAAAATTCAGAATTTTGAAAAAATAAAAGGGACTGAATTACAAAAATATTTTGAGAAAGAACATAAAATATCTTACAAACCGCAAGAAGTCGACAAAATCCCAGAAATTATCAAAGGTAAAGTAAAAGATTTTTTGTCTAAATATCCAAATTGGGAGGAAATTGCAGAGGAATTGGAATTGTATCATATATTGGACAGAGACATAAGTGTTTTGTCAGGAGGTGAACTCCAAAGATTAGCAATTGCTGTAGCATTTTTGAAAGAAAGTGAGATATTATTCATAGACGAGCCTTCCAACTATTTGGACATTTATCAGAGATTTAAATTTATACAATTTTTTGAAAAACATAAAAAAACTACCTTGTTAATTGAGCATGATTTGGTTTTATTGGATTATTTAAGTGATTATATACATATTGCTTATGGTAAAGAAGGAGTATTTGGGTGGTTCTCCAAAAAGAAAGGAGTTTCTACTGGGATTAACGAGTTTCTATTAGGATATTTAAAAGAGGAGAATATCAGAATTAGAGATGATAAAATAGTTTTCGATTATTCTAAATCTGAAAAGAAATTTAATAATATAAAATTTGAATACCAAGATTTCAAAGTAAAAAAAGGCGATTTTGAATTGAATGCTTTTGGAGATAAATTATATGAAACTCAAATTGTAGGGATTTTGGGAAAAAACGGAATTGGGAAAACTACTTTTGTGGAATATATTTACGAAAATTATAAAGATAAGTATAAAATATCTTACAAGCGACAATATATCAAATATTCCGAAGATATGAAAGTGAAGGAATACTTAGATAGAACTTCTGAGTATTATAATGTTTTAAAACATCAATTAAACATTGAAGTATTAGAAAACAAATACCTTTCTGAACTTTCGGGAGGGGAAAAACAAAGAGTAGAGATTTGTAAAACATTACTAGAAGAAGCAGATTTATATATTTTTGATGAGCCTAGCGCAATGTTAGATGTAGAATACAGGTTATACATTTCAAGTTTAATTAAAAGAACGGTAGAAAATAGAAATGCTTGCGCCTTCGTAATTGAACATGATATATTATTTTTAGATTCTGTAAGTGATTCTTTAATTGTTTTTGAGGGAGAACCAGGGATAAAAGGAGTTGCAAACAAAATAGAAAATCCAATCTCAGGAATGAACAGATTTTTAAAGGATGTGGGTATTACATTTAGAAGAGATGAAATTACCAAAAGACCAAGGATAAATAAAATAGGCTCTCAAAAAGATGTTCAACAGAAAAAAGAAGGAAAATATTATTATTAGTGCGCCGGCCGGGACTCGAACCCGGACCGTCGGCTTGGGGGGCCGACGTCCTACCACTTAGACTACCGGCGCATTATTATAATCAATTATTATTTAATATATGGCTGGATTAGTTTAATAAATTCCTCTCTAATTTTTTCATAATTCCACTTTGTTGATGTTTTTAAGTCTACTTTTACATCAGGTTCTTTTAAATCACATTTTGTTGCAACTAAAAATACATTTTTAAAATCTTTTTTAATCTTTTCATAAAGTTTTAATTGCCTTTCAACAGGATATCCACAAGTTTCTGAAAAATCCACTAAAAATAATACACAATCAGCTACATTTTTCAAAGCTATATATGCTTTTTTCTCAATTTTGTTTAATTTTTCCCGATCCAAAATACCAGGTGTATCAATTAGTTGAATTTCTCTCAATCCTATTTCTAAATATCCAAATTGTAAATTTTTGGTAGTAAATGGATAAGAGGCTATTTTTGGTTTTGATCCTGTTAAAATATATAATAAAGTACTCTTGCCAACATTAGGATAACCAGCAATTACAACAGTGAACTCATCTTTTAATTTTGGAAGTTTCTTAACAAAATTTTTGGCTTTATATAAAGTTTCTATATGTGTTCTGTATTTTTTAAAAAGTCTTTTAATTCGACCTAAGAATTCTCTAAAAGTAGAAGACTTATCTCTAATTATTTTAATATATCTTTTCATTTTAGAAATTTCTCTTAAAGTTACTTTTATATTTGGAAATTCTACGAGAAACATTTCCCTTCTAAAACTATCCATTTTATCAATGATTGGAATTTTTTTAATAGTTGTATTAATTTCTCTTAATAAAAGCCTTGCACATTTTTTAATATCTTTATTAGAT
>CAZNYH010000009.1:0-4980 GCA_964577235.1 uncultured archaeon
TGTTTCTCTTAACAAGTGTCTTATTATACATCCATATAAACTGTCAGTAGGTTCTGAAAATAATTCGCAAGGAAATTTTTTTGAGAGTTCAAAAGATACTGTAGTTTTTCCGCTACCATCAATACCTTCAATAACCACGAACATTAAAATATTAATGTTAACCTCTTTATGAGGAATCAAACTCTATTTCTCCAGAAGTTGTTACGTACATATTACTTATACCCTCTGCATATGCTTCTATATTATAATATATAAGCATGTCCAATATTCTTATTAAAGTATGTCTGTCTTGACTTTCAATTATTATTGCGTCTGGGTTACCATCTTTCCAAGAAGATACATTAAATTGATTTATTATCTCTTTTACAAGGTTTTTTTCCCATTTATCTCTAAATATTACTTTTATGCGTCCCATACTCTCACCCCTTAAACAATTGATTAATTATTATTAGTTCATTGTAATATAAATAATTTTACCAAGGTTCTTTTTTAAGTTTTAAAATATAAGCAACACAATTCATAATCACGTGAATTGAAAAAGTCATCAAAAAAGCCAAAATTAAATCGTTAAGTGAAATAATATTAACTAAATAGAAATAAATTAAAGGGATAAAAACAAAATCCAATTGATCCAAGATAGGAAATGGAAAACCTCTAGGAAGGTTCAATCTTCTTTTTATAAAAGATCCGAGTAAATCTCCAAAAACAGCAAAAAATGAGAGAAAAAATATCGTAAATATATTATGTTTAAACCCAAAATTATAAAAATTTTGAATATATATTTGAATTAGACCAATGAAAATTCCTGAAATAAATCCAGAAATAAATCCCTCAATAGTTTTGCCATCACCTAATAATCTATTACCACAGAACTTAATTTTAAAATCAATAGGGGTTTTTCCTTTAATTAATACTGGAGAAGCATTTGCAAAATATGAAGGTAATAACATCCAAATAATGTCTATTATATTCATTAAAAAACTTATGAAAATTATTAGAGACCCAATTTATGGATATATTGAAATAGAAGATGAGCATTTGCCAATAATTTCACATCCATTATTTCAAAAAATGAGATATATAAAACAATTAGGGTTAACTTATTATGTTTATCCAGGGGCTAACCATACTAGATTTGAACACAGTTTAGGAGTTTATTATCTAACAAAACGATTCGGAGATTTATCAATTTGTGCTTTGCTCCATGATGTCGGACACGGAGCTTTTTCACATTTGATTGAAGAAGTTACTAAAGAGTCACATGAGAAATATACTATAGAAAAATCAAAAATTATTTTGGAAGATAGTAACTATTCCTCAAATGAAATTATAAAGTTATTTAACTCTAAAGAATTTAAGATAATTTCTGGAGATTTTGGAACAGATAGATTAGACTATTTGATGAGGGATTCCTACTACACAGGAGCAAAATATTGGATTATTGAATATGACACTATATTGAACAATATAGTAGTTGAAGATGACATTTATCTTAAGGAAAAAGTATCTCACGCATTAGAATATTTAATCTTGGCGAGGCATTATATGTTTTATTCAGTTTATTCTCACAAAACTGTTAGAAAAATTAATTGTATGGCTAAAGAAGCAATAAAGAAAATTTTGGAATACTTTTCTCCGAAAGATTTATTTTATATGGATGACATTGACTTAATTTCAAAATTCAGAGAAAATAGAATAGAAGAATGGAAAAGAATTGAAGATAGAAAATTATGGAAAACAGTAGGTGTTTATAATTCATTAGAAGAGATTCCTGAAAAATATTTTTCATCAGAATATGTTGTAGATCATTTTGAATGGAAGATAAAAATTGAAACAAAATTGTGGCCTTCCAGAGAAAAATTTCAATCAAAAATACTAAATTCTTTAAAAAAGATTTCAGAAAGCAAATATCTAGTATTCTTAAAAAGTTAATATTTTAATGAATATTCGAGAATTTTTTAGAAATATTCGGGATAAAGTAAGAGAGATGGCTTATAAAATATCAGAACCATTGTCAAGAAACAAATATGGAGAGTTATTAATTCAAATTTTTAGTAAAATATATTTCACTTATGATGGATATTTACAATTGGCAGGAATTGGGGATTTTTTATGGCCTGAAGTCATTTTAGTACTAGCAATAGTTGGAGGAACTATAGGATTTGTAATTGGTTCTATTTTGACAATAGTTATTCATAACTTCTGTAAAATTATTCCAATATCTATTCTTTTGCCAATTTTATGTAGTATTGCTATAATAGATTTAATTGTAGGAGGACCTTACTTTTTAGCTAGCAGAGTAAGAGAAGAAATGGAAAGATATTTACCTGATGCTTTGAAACAATTTTCTTCTACTATTAAAGCAGGTGGAACATATACATTTGCAATAAAAGAAATTACAACAGCAGGATATGGAAAACTTTCAAAAGAGTTTGAAAAAATTTTAAAAGAGTTAAGAGAAGGGTTAACTCTTCAAAAAGCATTAAACAATTTTGCTGAAAGAAGTATGTCTAAATTAATAAAAAGAACCATCAGAATTATGATTGATGCTATTGAATCAGGAGGAGGGTTAGCAAAAGTTATGGATTCTATAGCTGAAGATGTACGACAAGTTTTAAGAATACAAAGAGAAAGGATAGCAAAAACTACAATGCAATCTTTATTATTAACTGTAGCAGGAATTTTATTAGCACCAGCTATTTTTGGAATGGTAATTGGTATTTTATATTTCTTAATTACTACTTCTGCAGAAGTTGCTAAGTCAGGTTTAGGAGAAGCATTAAAACAAGCAGGAGGAGGATTGGCTTCAGCATTTATGAAGCCAATTACAAAAGAAGATATTGAAAGAGCATTACAATTCAAAGATATGATGTACAATTTGTTTTTGTTTTATGCATTAATAGAAAGTGCTTTAACCTGCGTAGCAGTTTCAATTATAAGAGAAAGTAAACCATTTAAGGCGATAATTTACTTACCATTTGCTATGTTAATTACATATATACTCTATAATGGAGGAATATTATTAACAACTCTAATGCTTGGATTGTAACACACTAAAACTAAACGCACAAAATATTAATCCAAAAATTCCTTCTAAAAGATATACAATAAAATAAAGCACAATAGATAAATCTAAATTAAAAATAAAATAAATTAAAATATTAGCAACTCCGAGTAGCAATCCTACAAGAAATAATATCATATTTAAAATTAAGCTAGCCCCAAAAATTAACAAATATTGCTTTAGTGAATATTTTGTAATTTCAAATACGCTTTTAACAAAATTTGTATTTTGAATATAATTGTAAAGAAACACAATTCCTACAACTGGTAAGAAAAAATTATAAATTAAACCCAAAATTGTTAAAACAATAGCATTTATTCCAGTTAAAACAAAATTCTTGAAAGAAATACTTACTAAAAGAAATAATAAAAATATTAGCAAAGGAACTAAAAATATTAATCCAAAACACAAATATGAAACGAATGTTTTGATGAAAGTATTTAAGTTTAATTTGTTAGAAATATCTAACAAAAACAAAATTAAAATAGGGGTAAGCAAAATGGCTGAAACTATTTCTTCTATTTTGGAAGAATATTTAATTCCAGATAATACATTCTCCGAATTCTCGATTAACAATTCATCTAAAAAAGTGCTAAATATTGCCATAAAAATCGCATAAATTATAATTAATACGACGTATTTTGGAATAATATTTAAGTTAAACTTTCCTACAAATTCCATTATATTATTTTAATGAAAGTTCTTGGAATAGAAAGTACAGCACATACTTTTGGAATAGGACTATTTGATGGGAAAAATATCTTGTTAGATAGAAGAATTCAATACAAATCAAGCACAGGCATTATTCCAAGAGAATGTTTTGCTTTTTTTTGCAATGAAGGATGGAAATTATTAAAAGATTTGCCTGAATTTACGCATATTGCTGTTGCAACAGGACCTGGTTTAGGGATATGTCTAAAATTTGGAATTATAATTGCCAAATATTTAGCGAAAAAGTATAATGTTCCTATAACAGGAGTAAATCATTGTGTTGCTCACATCGAAGTAGGTAAATTTTTAACAAAATGTAAAGATCCTGTTGTAGTTTATGTTTCTGGTGCAAATACACAAATAATTATAAAGTCAGGCAAAAGATATAAAATTTTTGGAGAAACTTTAGATATAGGATTGGGGAACATGTTGGATATGTTTGCAAGGGAAGTAGGAATAGGATTTCCAGGAGGACCTGTAATAGAAAAACTCGCAAAAGAAGGAAAAAAGTTCATAGAATTACCTTATACAGTAAAAGGTTCTGATTTAGTTTTTTCAGGACTATATACTGCTGCAATAAAAGCAACTAAAAAATACAAAATTGAAGATGTATGTTATTCTTTACAAGAAGTGGCTTTTTCAATGGTTTGTGAAGTAGCAGAAAGAGCTCTAGCACAAACAAAGAGAGAAGAAGTTTTATTAGTTGGAGGGGTTTTTGCAAATAAGAGATTTGTCGAAATGTTTAAAGATATGGCTAAAGAATATGGTGCAAAAATATATATTTGTCCTCAAGAATATGTGGGAGATAATGGAGTAATGATAGCAATAACTGGATATAAACAATTCAAAAATAATGTAATATATCCTGTAAAATCTAACCCATACTGGCGAACTGACCAAGTAGACATTTATTAGTACAATTTTGACAATCAAGAAATTTAAACACCAAAATAATACCAGCCAACAATAAAGAGATTAAAAATTTATCAATTAATCCTATAATTAGATATGTAATTATAGGAACTCCCAATAAACAAACCCAAAACAGTATATTAAATATATCTTTATATTGGGAGTTTAAAATGTAAAATGGTTTCCACAATTTAAAGCAGTTGTGTTTACAATTCCTACATAAAGAATTTCTAAATATAAACAAAATAATTAAAGAAAACATATATGAGAAAGGAAGTATTTTATTGAAATAT
>CAZNYH010000010.1:0-2074 GCA_964577235.1 uncultured archaeon
ATAATATCAATTAAAGAGTTGTCCTCTTATTCTAAAAATATTAAAGAATTCGTCTTTGATTTGGAAGTATAAGCCTTCTTTAAAACATCTGCTGAAATTTTGACAGTATCAAATATAGGTGTTGTGTTTAGTATGCTTAAACTAGAATGTAATAAGTCTATTTCAAAAAATATATATAATTGATATTCTCCAAAATATACGTATAATTGCCAAATGTCTGGAAATTCTAACTTAAAAATCTTTTCTTTTTCCCATATTTTTTCAATATTTTCGTTCAGGTAATTAATTAAGGTTGGAGAATAAGGATACACTTGAGAATTAATAGTTTCTGAAGTGACGAATATTTTTATAAAAGATGTGTCAAATTTTTCCTTATTTAAAATATAAAGTTCGTATAATAAATACTCTGAATCTTGATCTTTAATTAAATCTACTCTGTTTTTTTCAATTTTATAGTATGGTAATCTAGAAATGATCTCATTACTTAAATTTTTGAATTTTTCACAGATTAAGTCTTCATATATAAGCGGCACTCCTTCTTCTCTATTTATTATTGCCACAAATTTGTTATTTCCCGTAATTTTTGAAAATATTCGCATAAATAGGTTATTTCATAATTATTTATGTTGGCTCCTGGACACACTTCTTGTGCAGGCTGTGGAATGATGATAGGGATTAGAAAATTTTTAAACTTTGTAGATGAATTATGGGGTAAAGATGTTGTTATTGTTAACGCAACTGGTTGTTTAGAAGTTACTACCACTTATTATAATTCATGCTCGTGGGAAGTTCCATATGTGCATTCTTTATTCGAAAATGCAGCTTCAATTGCAACCGGATTATACAGGGCTTTAAAAGATAAAGGAACAAAAGTAATTTGTATAGGGGGAGATGGAGCGACTTATGATATTGGATTCCAATTTATTTCGGGAATGTTAGAAAGAAAAGAAAATGTATTATATTTATGCTACGACAATGGGGCTTATATGAACACTGGTATTCAAAGAAGTTCTGCTACTCCTTTAGGAGCTAAAACTACCACAACACCTTATGGAAAAAGAATTTGGAAGAAAAATATCTTAAGAATTATGGCTGCTCATGATGTTTATGTAGCTTCAATTTCTTTTGCTTATCCAAACGACATGAAGGAAAAAGTTAAAAAAGCTTTAGAGCAACCTTCATTTTTATTATTAGATGCACCTTGCCCAACGGGTTGGAAATTCCCTGAAAATAAGACTTTTGAAGTGGCTAAATTGGCTGTTGAAACTGGATTTTTCCCTCTTGTTGAATATGAGCCTGAAAAAGGATGGAAAATTACTTATGAACCTAAATTTTTACCAATTGAGGAGTATTTTAAACTCCAAGGAAGATTTAAAGGGATTTCTCAAGAAGAAATTGAAGAGTATAAGAAAATGATTAAAAGGCAGTTTGAAATTTTTAAAAGAAACTTAATTTAACCAACTTTTACCTGTTTTAGGAAATAGCATATATATAACATAATTCTAAAAATTTTATGGCAGCTTCAGTGAGTGAGACTCTAAAAGAAGTGTTAAAAACTTCAAAAATAGATGAAAAAATTTTAGAAATTATATGGAACAATAAGGATTGTATATACAAGTCTAAAATACTAAGTTATGAATTTTTTAAGAGAGCGATTAAAAATGTAGGTGAAAATAGATTATTAGCAGAATTGTTTTTTAGTATGTTTGATTATCCCTCTAGTTTAGAACCATTTAAAATAGAAGAAATTGTAGATTTGATAAATATTTTTTCGAAGTGGAATATTTATGGACACATACAATCGCCTTTACTAAAAAAAATTATTACTACTCCTAAAGATGAAACATATTTTATTATTCTAGACCATTTGGCGAATAATTGTTTTTGTGGTGATATTTCAAGAGTAGTTGAAAATTTAGAGGTGCTTTATAATTTCTGTGCGAGATATCCAAAGGAAGCTGTAAAGGTATTGAATATAAAATTCTTTAAAGAAGCTATTAAATATTTAAACCACTCAGTTAGTTGGGATTATGAAACAGAGTATTGTTTTTATAAAATAACAAGTTTATTAGAA
>CAZNYH010000011.1:0-17582 GCA_964577235.1 uncultured archaeon
TAAATGATAAAAATTCGAAGAAATTAATAGAAGAAAAGATAGCAAAAATATATTTAATAATAAGAGATTATGTATTGGGAGAAAAAAGAGAATTAAATACAGAAGAAATTGCTGATTTTATAGATTTTGTATTGTCAAAAATCAAGAAAATTATAAATGAATTGAAAAAAGAAAAGAAAGAATTAAGCGAGCAAAAGAAATATTACTACACAGAAGCAGAAATTTTAAGTGAAAATACTAAAAAATATTTTGGAGAATGGACTGAAACAGCATGGAGAAAATATTTAAATCTTATCTCAGATTATCACTATTATAGAAGAGAAGAAGAGAAAAAAGAAGTAGAAATTAAAGAATTCAAAGCATTAATTGAAGAAATGAAAAATATAAAAAATGCTTAAAACCTTCAAAGTTTGGCAAAATATTTAATACAATTAAAAAAGTTTTAAGACGCTAATAATAATTTATGTATGTTGAATTACCTTTACATTATGGATCAATTCCCAGAAAGTTATTTAATAGAATGAAAAAATTAGCAAGAGTTTTAGGATTATATATTATAGATGAATTCGGAGAAAAAGAATTTATAAAAAGATTATCCCATCCTTTGTGGTTCCAATGTTTCTCTTGTGTTTTAGGATTTGATTGGCATAGTTCGGGAAGTACAACATCTACTTTATATGCTCTAAAAGAAGGATTAAGTGATGTAATCAAAGTTATTGGTGGAAAAGGAAGAGATATGAGAGAAGACAAAACATTTATTGGAAAACTTACATGCAAAGTAGATAGTTTATGTGTATTAGATGGATACAATATTTACATTCATGCAATTATCACAAATGGAAAATATTGGACAGTAATAAATCAAGGGATGAAAAATGATTATGCTAGAAGATATCATTGGTTTATGACCAACAATTTTTTAGAATATAGAGATAAAATATTTGGAATTAAAGCAGAAGTTTTAAATCTAACTGGAAAACACAATGAAGAAGTTAGAAAAATAATTGTAGACATAATAAATGATGGAGCATTAAAATATTACCTTCCTAAAAACCAAAAATGCCTATACAAATTTCCAAAAAGGCATGATATTACTATTTCAGATTTATCTTATGAAGACTGGAAAAAGTTACATAATTTAAAAGAGTTCTCTCCCTCTAAATTTGAAGAACTTTTGCTTTTACCAGGAATAAATGAAAAAAGAATAAGGGCTTTATCTTTAGTGGCTAATTTAATCTATGGAACTGAACTGGATTGGAAAGATCCTGCAAAATATTCTTTTGCCCATGGTGGAAAAGATAAAACACCTTTTCCTATAGACTATGAAACTTATGATTATACTATAAAATTTTTTGAAGAAATTTTACAAGGAACCTTGGATAATTATAAATATGTAGTGAAGAAACTTAAAGAACATTTTTGTGTTAAGTAAAAAATTAATCATTTTTTAGTTAATAAATAATATACAACCGCAGCTCCTATAATAATTCCTATCATTATCAAAATCAAAGTTCCCAATCCACCAAACAAAAAAGCATGTCCTGAAGGAAGTATAGATTGAATCTTTGTTTTAAATTCTGCTATTTTTTCACTATTTTCATAAATTCCAAAAGATATATCACCAAATTTAGCCTTTTCAGTTTTTTCTATTTTAAACTTACTCAAAATATCTTTCATAGTAATTTCCCCATCTGCTGGAATTTTTATAGAAACTTCTTTTGGAGAGATTCTCCAACCAGCAGGATATTTTTCTACTTTAACCCTCAACAACCTTTCTCTATCTTTATAAGGATTTTCGATTTTATCTTCCAATGAAGTTAATATTTGAACTTCTGGAATTATTAGAACTGTATCTTCACAAATTTGTGAATTGTATTTTTTCTCTTTATAACATATAGAAATAATATAAGATCCTGGAATCATTCCAGCCCTTCTTCCTAAATGTAATGTAGTTGTTACACTACCTAAAGGTTGAAGAGAAATATGAGGAGTAGTATATTGATATATTGATGAAGGATTTTTCTTTATTATTAATTCACCTTCTAACTCAATAGGTTTCAAATTTTTTATTTTTACTGGAACCCATAAATCTGTACTTTCAAACTTTATTTCCTCAGGAATTGTCAATTCAACAGAAATTTCATAAAAATCTTTAGGAATTGAAACATCTATATATGTTTTTGTATAACCTTCAACATATATTCTAATTTCTTCTAATTTTAAATCAAAAGGAATTTTAACTTCAACATCTTGAACATTTCCTGGTTTTAATGTAAATTCTTTTGGTTGAACAAATACCTCAGTATAATTAGTATAAACTTCTGTTTTAGTAGTAGTATAAGAAATGTTTTTAACACTTATCAAAACAATCACATATTTGTCTCCCAACTTTATGTCTTTTAAGTTTACTTCATATTCACTTCTAGGAATCACTTCCACAATTATTGCTTTTGATGTTAATAAACTATTGTTAGAGTACAATTTTAAATTTAATGTATATTTTCCGGGTTTCAAACCTTTTGGAACACTAACTGATAAATTAATGTTAAATTCTTGATTTAATGATTTTGGAATAAAAGTGAATAGTGCTTGATTTACTGTTAGTTGAGTATCAACTTCTAAATTATAAGGGGTTAACTCTTTGGTTTTTACTTTTACAGGAATTATTATTTGCTCATCATCATACATTTTGTAGTACAAACTACTTACTTCTATCAAATCTGAATCTGTATATGTAGAAGGTGCCTTTACTTCAATTTTAACTGATTTTGATTCTAACACAGAGCCATCAAAATTGTATAATATTAAATTGGCATAATAAGTTCCTGGATTTATATCTTCAGGAACTTTTACTAGAAAACTGAATTCTTTTTTATCATAATTTTCATCTGATAAAAAATGATACTCACTTTGCGACAGGATTTCAAAGTCTGTTTGAATAAGTAAGGTATAGTACTTCCATTTTTCAGGAAGAGTAACAGTTCCTTCTATATTTACAGACTTTCCTTGTTCAACTACATAATTTCCAACTGTAATATACCCAAATATCAAAACTAAAAACAATAATTGTCTCATAAAGTTTTAAAGTCAATATTAATTATAACCAAAAACAGATACATCAAAACAAAATATTATAATCCCAATATTAAAGATGAATGTTTTTAGAAATACACCAAATAAAACAACCTTAATTTAAATTTATTTTAAAATAATGGATATACTTCAAGAATATTTGGAAGGTAAACGCCCATTTTCTCCTGAAATTTTAGAATTAATTCCAAATCAATACGTTTTGGAAAAAATAAGAGAAAAATTATTGAGAGAAATTGAGATTAAGAATCCAGAAATAGAATTTTTAAAAGAATTTGGAAAACCACCTATAAAAATTAAAGTTCCAGATAAAGGATGGGAATATGATTGGATAAAAAAAGTTAAAGGAGAATACTTATTTGCTATTCCTATATTTGATTTTTTAAGAGTGAAAACCCATTTGAAACTTTCTAACTTGTTAATTGGAGAAGGATACGTTTTTTTATCAATAAATGAATTGAAAGAATATGTAAAAAGTAAAAAAGTGAATGATATTTTAAAGAACGTTAAATTTAAACCGCAAAAAATAGAGGTTGAAGGTACTTTTAATTCTCTAAAAGAGATTTATGATATTTTACCACCTTGCATAAAAAATTTGGTTGATAGAGCATATAAAGGTGAGGACCTAAATCATATGGAACGATTAGTTTTAGCATTCTTTTTAATAAATACAAATTTGCCAATAGATTCTATAGTTGAAGTTTATTCTCATTTGCCAAATTTTGATGAAAAAAAGACAAGATATTTTTTAGAGCATGCAAGTGGATTGAGAGGAGCAAGAAAAAAATATAAACCATATAATTGCGATAAAATGAAAGTTTTTGGATTATGCGTCCAAGAGTGCGGTGTCAAAAATCCTATTGTTTTATTTACAAAAAATTTGAAATCTACTCGTACCTCAAAGCCTCAATCGGGTTCAAGGAAGCAGCCTTCTTAGCAGGCAAAATTCCTGAGATAATTCCAATTATCGTCGTTCCTATTATTATTTCAATAAATAACAAAATATCGTATTTGATTATTAAATTAATTCCGAAATTGGATGCTATAATTTGAAGAGAAAAAGCTATAATTATTGCAATTATTATTCCAATTAAACCTCCAAAAAAGCCTATAACTGCAGCTTCTACTAAAAACATGAAAACTATTTGACTATCTGATGCTCCAATTGCCTTCATAATTCCTATTTCTTTAGTTTTTTCTAGAACAGACATATAAACTGCATTTGCTATTCCCACTGCACCTACAACCAAAGAAATTAAACTAACTCCTAACAAAGTGATATTTAAAATACTTAAAATCAAGTCAAATCTCTCTTTAATTTGAGATGCTGTCAAAACAAATACATCTATCCCTTTTTTATCAAAATAGTCTTTTATTTTACTTGCTACTTGTTCTGGATTCTCTGCACCCACCATAAGCATTTTATATCCTTTAAATTCAAAAATAGATTTTCCTGCTTGTTCAGGAATAAATATTGCATAATCATCATACGGTGAACCTATACAATTTAATATTCCTACAATTTTAAATCTCTTTCCATTTATTTTTATTATATTTCCAGCATGTAAAGTTACATCAAAAATTTTTTCAATCCCACATCCTAGAATAGCTATATAAGTCCCAGGAGAATCAGTCAAATGCTTTCCCTCTTGTAAGCTAATAAAACCAAAACTCTTGAAAATTTCTTTTGCCTTTTTTTTATCAATTGTTGCAACATTTGCCATCATCTTTTTTCCTTTAATCTCAACAATTGTATTATAAGTGTTCATTCCCGCAACTACATTAACCCCATACATTGATTGAATTTTATGAATGTCTTTTTCAGAAAAATAAAACTCTCCACCCCCAAAAATAGCCCTTGGAGCTACAAAAATCTTATTTGCACCTGCTTCTTCAATTACCTTTTCAACAGTCATTTTTATTCCCTGACTTAATAAAAATAACAAACAAAAACTGGATGCACCTATGATAATTCCCAAAACAGTTAAAAAAGTTCTAATCCAATTAAATTTTAAACTTTCCAAGGAAATTTTTATTAAATCAATCATTTAATCACCTTGAATTTTACTAATAAATACCTTGCTAATAAATACCCAATAACAAACCCAATGACAAATGCAATTAAATACAATAAATTAAATCCAGGAGTCTTAGATTTTAAAATAAATTCCTTATTAATTTTAGAATTTCCATAACCAATAACTTTTATTTTAAATTTAGGAGAAAGTGGAGTTACATAAATTTCTCTTTCGTCGTAATCATATTCTTCTAAATCAGAGAACAATAAAGTATTTTGTTCCAAAATGCAGTTTTCGCATTCTAGTTTTAAATATTCATAATTTAGAGGATAACGACTTAGATTGTATAAAGTAAGTTTTGCTTTAGTTTTTTTACCTACTTCAAAATCTCCTGAGATAGAAACATCAATTTTAATATTCTTTTTTGGATAAATAACGTACTCCTTTTGGTATTTAACTGTTCCAACATATCCTTCAACATTAATTTTTATAGGACAATCTCCTAAAATTTCAAGGGGAATTTCTTTTTCATTTGCAAAACATCCTGATAACTTACCCCTAACTTCACACTCAGAATTAATTGTATAACATGTTCGTTCAAAAATTGTCTTAATTTTTAGATTTTTATCTAAACTAATCTCAACAGGTTCTATATATTCAACAGGCAGAGAAATTTCAGTAGTGTAGTTTACAGGAATGTCATTAACATAATAGGTTACATTGAAGTCTAAAATACACCTAGTATCTGTTGGAATTATTTCCAAATAGAATTTTCCTGAATTAACTTTTTGAGTTAAAACTTTACAATTCGAACTTATTAAAACATCAGCAATATCAAAATTAAAATCAACAAGTAGTTTACTTTTAGAATAGTAATACAATTTACCTTCTATTTTGGGTTTTTCCTTTTTTCCCAACACAATTGGAAAATCTCCTGAAAATTCGACATCACTATAGTACTTTGAAATAGAAGATTCCGTAAAGTATTTTGCATAAAGATCATATTTAACTTTGTAATTAATCATATTCAATCCATAATTTAGGCTTAATTTTGGATAGATAATGTATGAATCTCCAGGACCTAAATACTTTATATAAAAGTTTTGATCAGAGATAACAATGTTTATATCTTTTGCAAGATAATTACTTTCATTAAAAATTTTTACGCCTATTACTGAATTTTCATCCCAAACCACTGTTTTTAAAGGAATGACTGCAAGACAAAAAACCACTGGAATTAATAGCAACTTCCTCATAACTATTGAACAACCTACTCAAAAGATAACTATTATGTCCCATCAAAAATATAACATAATGAACAAAGTTTTGAATTATAGAAAAATTAAGGAAAAAGTTAAAAAATATGTAATTAAAGTTGCCAAAAAATATTATCCTAAAAAAGCGAATCATATTAAGATGGATTTTTATGATTTTGTTACTTTTGTAGCAATGGCAAATTTGTATTTTCGAAGTTATTATCAGGCATATAAAATTTTAATTGAAGAGGAAAAATTATTCCCAAATGTACGATTAAATAAACTTTACGAAAGAATAAATCGGTGGAAAAAAATATTATTAAAAATCAAAGAAGATGCTGAAAGATATTTTGTGTCCAATGTTTAGGTAAATTTAATATATATAACAAAGTTTCTTTATTTTTATGGAAATCGAAATTCCAAACTATCCAAATAAAGAAAGTGCATGGGGAGGATTACTAAATTTGGCAAATCAAATAAAAAAAGAATATGGAATTAAATTTAAAGCAAAATACACCGCTGAAGCATTATATGCTATCATAATAGCATTAAAGACAATGTTAGAAGAAAAAGAAAAAGAAATTATAAAATTGAAGGCTGAAATTGCAAGATTAGAAAACCAAAAATCAGAAATTGAAGCACATGCTTCTAAATTAGAAAAAATCCTTACTTCTTTGGAAATATTATATAATTCTCTTTCTGAAGTTAAGAAAGATATGGAAATTACAAATAATAAAATGAAAGGTAAAATAGAAGAACTTGAAAAAGTAATTGTCAATCAACAAGTTGATGTAATCTCAAAAATAGAAGAAGTGGAAGATAAATTAATTAACTGCGAAAGGAGAATATCTAATATTGAGAAAAATCAATATAATATCTTACTAAAATTAGAAAAAATTAAGGAAGTTTTAGAAACCAAGATTACAAAAATATTAAAAGCAATTTCAGAATATCACACTTACATCCAAGAAAAACTAAAAAATTTGTTTAAAAAAATCATTTTAAAATCTGACGTCTCTAATTCCTCTGAACAAAACAGGGAAAAACTTTAATCCTAAATATTTTAGCGCATTTTGAATTCTATAATCATCTGTTGCTACTGGTAATTTTAATTCATAAGCCAAGGCTAATATTTTAATATCTGTCTCTGATAATTTTTTTAAAAAAATTGCTGACTTCTTTTTTATTGTTTTCTTTATAAATTCTATAGTTTCTTTTTTTGGTTCTACAACTTTAATGTTAAATGGAGTTAAATCTTTAGATTTAACTTCATGAAACACTTCAGGAACAACATATATTTCTTCAAATTGAAAGCAACTTTCATATCCATTTATAAATGCAGAAGAGTCTGCAATTATTTTCATTAATAAATAATTATGGGAAATTGGTTTAAAAATTTATGCAAAATCAACATTAAATTAAACTTTTTTGGACCAGTTTCTGAAGAAGAAAGAACGTATCTTGATTTTAGAGGTTGGAAATTAAGTGATGAAGAATATAGGAGAGGCCAATCAGTTGGAGTTATTTTAGCATTTTTTTTAGGAGTATTGTTTTCATTATATTTGTTTTTCTTTCAACCAGATCTTTTGGAAGAATTTGGATATTTCATAGTTATTTTTCCACCAATAGTTTTAACAATACTAGGGTATCTTTTCTTTAAATATATTTGGAAAATCGGAATTGAACAAGAAATTTTACTATTTTGTTGTGAACTTCCAGAAACATTAGGATATTTGGCTGTTTATTTAAAGTTAATCCCAAATATGGAAAAAGCAGTAGAATATGTAATTCATGCTTCAAAATCAAGATTAGCAAATAAATTTAAAGAAATTTTGTGGGAATTCAAACTTGGATATTATACTTCAATAGAAGAGGCTTTGGATAAATTATCATATAAATGGGGAAAACTAGTGCCAGAGTTTAGATTTACTATGATGAAAATTAGAAGTTCTATTGTAGAAAGCGACAATACAAAGAGAGAATTAATTTTAGATCAAGCAATGAATTCGCTTTTGGAATCTGTCAAATTTAGACTTTTAACATGGGCTGACTCTTTAAAAACACCTTCAACTATAATCTTTTTTTTAGGAGTTTTTCTACCTTTATTATTAGTTGTACTACTTCCAGTAGCCTCTTTTGCTAATATGGAATTACTAAATAATCCATATTTTGCAGGTTTTTTATTTGATGTTTTAATTCCTTTATTTGTATTTATGTATATGAATAGCATAATATCATTTAGACCTAAATTTTTTGAAATTCCAAAAATATCAGAACCTTTTTCTAACATATTACCATCAATGTTTATTTTTGGAGTTGTATTTATTATATGTGCTGGGATTTCATATTACCTTCATCTTCAAATAGACAACACATATGAAAAAGTTTCTGAAGAACTGTATGGTGATCCAGAAGCCTATAAATACAAACCAGAGTGGGAATATGACAAAAATCTTTATGACTTTACACCATATATATTAGTTTTAGGGTCTTTTGTTAGTTTCTGTATAGCATTTTCGGTAGCAGTAAAAAATTTAATAAAAGACAAGTTAAAACTGCAACAAGAATATATTGAATTAGAAAATGAGTTAACTTCAAGTATTTACTTCTTAGCAAGTAGATTAGCAGAGTTTAAACCGCTTGAAGAATGTATTTTAGCAACTGCTGAGATGGTAAGAGAAGGTAAAATAAAAGAATTATTCAATAAAATTGTCTACAATATCAAGTATTTAGGTTTAACTTTAGAGGATGCTCTATTTAATAAAGTTTTTGGAGCGGTTGTAAATATTCCTTCAGAAAAAGTAAAGCATATTATGAAAATTGTGGCTGAATCTACTTATTTAGGGCCAGAACAAGCAGCCAAAAATTTAATGTCTATTGCAACACAATTACAAAATCAACAGCAAGTTATGGAAAACATTTACAGAAAAACAGAAGAAATAACTTCTACGATGATTATTATGGCTCTATTTATAATTCCAATAATTTTAGGAATTGCAACTTCATTAGAAAAGGTTTTAGCAAATACGTTTAAAAACATTCAAATAAGTTCAATTTCGGAAGAATCAATTCATATAGAAGGATATAGTTTATTGAAACTTTTTACTAAAAAAAGTGAAATTTCATTAACGCCATTTCACTTTTTAATTATGATGATGATATACATTATAATTGTAGATTGTTTGATAGTTTATTTCACAGTTTCTCTTCAAACAGGATTTGACTATTTGCAATTTTTAGACAAATTAACTAACATTTTACCAATAAGTAGTATTTGTTATTCAATAGTAGTAATCGCTTTGAATTTATTAATAGGCATATTTATATAGATTTAATGCTTCAACAAATTTTTTAAAAATTCTCCATAAAATGGTCTCGTTAATAGCACTCCTATTAAAATACCAACTGTGGTTGTAAGTGCAAAACCAACTATTTTTGGAATTCCAGCGGTTAAAAAGAATAATGGCAAAGTAACTGCCAACATACATCCTGCTGATAAATATATTAAGAAGAAACTTCTTCTTAGACTTTCGTGTTTATGTATTGACTTTAAATATTCTCCTGCTATAATTATTTGATCATCAACTCCTGTTCCTATGGCACATATTAATCCAATTAAAGCTCCAATGTCTAATTTCCATCCAATCAATGAAGCAAATCCTAAAATTAAAATTACTTCACATAACATTGTTATAATCATCCCGATAGAAACTAAAACGTTGTTATATCTTAAATATATGAATCCACTTACACCTAAAATTGTTAATAGAATAGCACCAAAGAATCCTAATAACAATTTATGACCTTCTTTTGGGTTTATATTTTCAGGTTCTGAGATATGAATTACTCTTGGAAGAGGCTCTGCATTTCTCAATAAACTTACTAAATATCTTTTTTCAAGTTCAGCAGATTGGTAATCTTCTTTATAAGTTTCCATTACAATTCCAGTTCTAACATTTGGATCCCATTCAGATACAATTTGCCTGAAATCATACAGATTTATAGTTTTTTTCAAAAATTCTTTAAAGTCAATTTTTGTATATTTTTTAACCTTACAATCTCCTGAAAAGTTGACATCATAAGTCGCAATAATTCCATATTTTTTACATAATTTTTTTGCTTCTTCTTCATCACAAGTAAATGTTGCGTTTACATCTTTTAACATTTGAGAGTATTGATCACAAATGTAATTTGGCAAATATAAGGGGATATTTTTTTTATCGATATATATACCTGCCCATCTTCCAATATTTCCTTTTGAGGCTAATGCCCATTTTTTATAAGAAGGTTGATCAGCAATTTGAAATTCAACTCTAACTACATAATGTGGAACTATATAACTACCCATTACAATTAGTTTTCCTTCATAAGAATCAAACACTTTTTTGCCTGCTAAATAAATTTCCAAATGTCCTTGATGCAAAATCAAATCTTTAATATATTTTATTTCTTCTTCAGAGTTTCCTCCTATTTCTACATAAACGTGTTTTTCTCCAAATGGAATAATTCTAATGTTTTTAACGCCAAAGACATCCAATCTTTCTTGTAATTTTTTTGCTGCTTCTTTAGCATTTCCTTCAAATTCTATAAATAAAGATTTACCTCCTGAAAAATCAATTCCGTATTGTATTCCTTTGAATAAAATGATTATTACTGCTGAAATCACAAATAAAGCCAAGATTATTGTTTTATGCCATTTGATTATTTCATCAATGAGCATAACCCATCACCTCTAGTAAGTTTGGATTCAACAACCAAGTCACAATTAAATCTGCCAAAATTCCTATTGTTAACACACATCCTAATCTAAAAACAATTATATTTCCTATAATATATCCCAATCCTGCAATTATTATCATTGCAATTAATGAAGTAGCGCTCATTGTTAATCCAATTGATGCTGCTTTTTTTAATCCATACTTTAATCCTTCTTTTATTACATAATTGGACATAACTACATCAGTATCGATAGAATATCCAACTTGAATTAAAATCATCACAATAACATCTAAAGATAAAGGAATATTTAAAATGGAGCATCCTGCTAAAATCATAGTAATGTCGAAAATTATTGAAATTAATATTACAATTAAAGGTTTAATGTCTTTAAAAGCAAATAGCAAAACGATAGCTATTAAGATTGAAGAAACTATTAATAAACTAATTGTTATATTTTTTATTTGATTTGCCAAATCTTGAGTAATGAAAAATACGTGCGCTTCTTTAAAATAATTTTTTATGTAATCTTCTGAAGGAATCTCAAAGTAAGGAATTTCAACCACTATTTGGTTAGAAAGGATGGTAATTTTACTTTCAGGAAAATCTTTTTTAATTTTTTCAACATCGAGATTTTTTCCTGTTATAAATGCTCCTCCTTGCAGATCTACACCAAGTTTCAAATTCTGGGCCAAAAAAATTCCCACTACAAATAATACTATTGGGATAACTAATAATTTTTTTCTGTTGTTATAGTACCACTTAAATAATCCCATTATATATATTTCATTATTTCTTCTATAGCCTTGCATTTCATTTCTAACTTATTTTTTCTTTCTTTTAGAGATTTTATTAGCATTTTTTTAAGTTTTTCTAATATGTTTGTTATTTCTCTTATCGAACTTCCTAGTTTTACTCCATCTTCCAAAGCTAATTTTACATAATTCCTAAATTCTTTATCTTCTCTGATTTTTTTCAACAGTTCTCGACCTCTTTTATAATTTAACAAACTATCTCCATCAAGTTTTTCTACGATTTCAGAATATTCTACATCTATTAATCTATATAATTTG
This sequence comes from uncultured archaeon, assembly GCA_964577235.1. GTDB lineage: Archaea > Iainarchaeota > Iainarchaeia > JAADDC01 > CAZMYQ01 > CAZMYQ01. The sequence continues at coordinate 12,154 of CAZNYH010000011.1, forward strand.
TCTAATAAAAAATCTAGGAAGTTCATTTCTGTTTTTTCTTCCAAATATTTAATTTTTTTCTCAATTTCATATATTTGCTTTCGATATTTAGAGAACTCATCAATTAAATCTGCTTTAGAAGGGTAAATTATTTTTCCATTTTCTATAACAACATGTTTTTTCATTTCTTCAAAGTATACTTTTAAATATTTTTCATCTGAGTCTTTGTAAATTTCCTTAAATTTTTTAGAGGATGCAATATTTATTCTCACTTCAACACCTCTAACAGTAGAGTTAAAACGTAATTCAATGCAGATATAAAGGCAAAATGAGGTAATATTCCTGAAAATGCACTTTCATATAATGTTTTAAATTTTTTTGCAGAAATTCTATTGATAATTCTAACGTTTATTTTTTCTACTTGAGTACCTTTTTCATCGTAAATTATTATATTCTTGTAAGATTCTACTGGAATTTTTAATTCAGTTTGTAACGTGTATTCTTTCCCATTTACGTAAATTTTGTAGGGTCTATTAATTAAATTTTTGATGTAAATCATTATATAAGGTCGCTCCCCAGGGGCTAAATATAAGGTAATTTCTTTTGGAGAATATTCATATAGTTCTCTTGTAACGTTTATTGGAATTTCTATAGTTTCTGGTTGGATTAATCCTTTTGAGTTATACAATGTAATTTTTAAAACATTGTTTTCTTTACATGTAACTCTAATTTCAAAATACTTTTCTTTTTCAAATATCTCTTTTTCACAATTAGTTTTAACTTCTATTTTATCAAATTTATAATCATAACCAGAAGCCTTGCTGATTATTATGGAATATTGATAATTTTCAGCCAAAGTTATTGGTTTGGTAAAATTTTCGTGATAAGTGCCTTGAATTTCAGGAGGATATAAGATTGTTATCGCTAGTAGAATTGGTAGTAGCATTAATTCATTAATAATTAATTTATTAATGAGAGGTCAGTTAAGTATGGAATATTTAATGATGGTTATAGGTGCTGTTTTAATAGCAATGACTGTAGCATTTATAATAAAAACATCAATGTATGTACCTTAAATAATTTATGAAATACTTACCAAAAAAAATAGAAGACGAGGAAGCAACTTCTTTAATTATCCAACATATGAAAGATAAAAATTACACAAATTATACAATTAAAAGTATAAAACTGTTTTTAATCCCATGCTGGTTTATAACATATACAAATAATGAAATAAATAATATTGTAATTGATAGTTATTCGGGAGAGGTATATGAAGGTTTAGAAAAAGTACTGTTAAATCCAAATATTGAACTTCAAGATGAAGTTACAATTTTAGAAGAATATTCGAAATTAGAACCTAGAATAGAAAATATTGACATATATCTTGAAAAAATTTTAAACGAAAAAATAAAAATTTGCGGAAAAATGTTAATATACATACCTTTTTGGATTGTAAAAATAGATGCTAATGGAAAATATACTATAAAAATAGATGCTTATTCAGGAATAATATACTCAAACATTCCTGAAAGAATAATTTTAAACCCAAAAGAACCTCCAATTTCCTCTGCACAAAAAATTGATTTGAAAGAATTCAAAAATTACGTGTTCAAAATTATTTCACTTAAAAATTTAGATTTAGATGAAATTCTTATAATCGTAGGAATAATAATAGCGCTAATCCTGCTAATATATATATTAATAAGTCTTCTCTTACATTCATAGCATTTATTTTTTTCAAATGTAATGGCACAGAACCCAATGTAAAATTATTTTTATCTAAAAATCTTATATCGTAATTACCAGGCTCTAATTCAACTTCAAATGGATTACTAATTACTTTAACTACCTCTTCATTGTTTTTTTCAACATTATATATAATTATTTTATCAACAGCACTAACTGCATTAGAATCTCCCTCAAGTATAAACTTAATTTTGTAATTGTTATCGATTAATTTTATGTCCCATTTAACTTCTAAAGTTCCATAATTGTAATTAGGTATATTTATGTTGGCTGCAAACAAAAGTCCCATTAAAATTAGTGGAAGTATTTTTTCCATAAAGAAATATCCTTTATATTTAATATATTAACTTTTATTCCACAAACTTCAAAAAAAGAGCATACTTCTAATGGGTTTTTAATCTCTTCCTCACTTCTTGCTCCTGAAACAAATAAACAAAAAGGTTTTTTTCTATTCAAAATTTTTGAGGCCATATACAGATATTTTATGGAATTTTTCAATCTACTTAGAGGAAAAATAAATAGTACTTTTAATTCTTTTGCTTTATTAACTAAAGCCACATCTAACAAATAACCAGTAGGTTCAACAAAATACAAAATACTTCTAGGTTTTAAATATTTTTTTGCTTCTTTAACATTAGAGACCTTGTAATGTTTGATGTTTTCTAAAAAATAAATTTCTTCCCAATAAAATTTTTCATAATTTTCGATTTCCCTTATATCTATCATAAAATTATTATTAATGAAGAACTTTGAACTTGCATCAATAGGAATTGCTATGTTATTAGGGATAATAGGAATTTTGTTATTATTTGTAGGAAGTTTTAAAAATTTAAATTACGGTCCTAACAATGGTAATAAAGAATATGTTGGTAAAAAATATACAGATATTGTTTTGTTAATTTATAATATTGTCCCAAAAGTTGCTCCATATACTGATTTATGGCCAAATGTAAAAAAAGAATATGTTGATATGAAAATTATTGCCAAAGATTTGAATCTAAATTATGTCCCAATAGTTTTATTGAAAATAGGAAAAGATAATGATTTGGCTAAACAAATAAAAGATAACAACATCAAGTATGTTTTTGACGGAAAATACTACTATATTAATTTAAAAGATATTATTCCAAGATTGAAACCATTATTATCTGAATGGGAAAACAAATTAAAAAAAGGATATGAATATAAGGAAGTTAAAGCAAATAACACCCTATACGTGAAATACTTATTAGACAAAATTAATAAAGATAGTAACAAGTTAATCTTCATAATTCCAAAGTTTTCAAAAGAAAACGAATATATTGATAAAAATGCACCTATGATTTATATTTATACTCCAAGGGAACTATCAATGTCTACAATTGATTATTTAATAAGATTTCCAGTATTTTATAGAATTCCCCCTTCAAATGTTGTTATAAAAGATTCTAATGAATTTAAAGTAGAATTTAAGCTAGAAGTAGATGAAAATCTTAAAAAAATAATTAAAAACCAATTAAAAGAGTATTATTCTTTCTTTGATATAAATTATAGTGGCAATAAAGTGACAATCACTTTGAAAGACGGAAACGTCAAAAAAGTGTATTTATTTGTAATGTCGTTCTGCCCATTTGGAAACAAAATGGAAGAATTTTTATACGAATTCAAGCAAAAGTGTAAATTATTTGACTTTGAACCTGTATTTATAGTTGACAAAACTAATAAAGGATTTACCTCACTACACGGACCTGATGAGGTAATTGAAGATGCTCTTGAAAGAAGAATTATAAACGAGAAAGGGGTTGATTATTGGTTAGAATTTGTGCAAAAGGCAAACCAATTTCATTCTTCAAAGGAAATTATGGAAAACTTAGGAGTAAAAGATTATAATGTTTCTGATTTGGAATATGATTATTATTTGACCAAAAAATTCAAGGTTGGAGGATCTCCAACAATCGTAATTGAAACAGATAAAGATATAATAAAAATTGAAGGTATGTTGCCAAAGAACTTTTTGAGAGATTTATTTAATTTGTATGGATTAACAAATTGTAACTACGATTTTCAAGAAGAAGGAGTGAAGGGAAGATGTTAGAGGAAGTGCTTAACAAAATAGAAGGAGTAATATTAGTTGAAGGAAAAAGAGATAAGATTGCTCTCCAAAAATACACAAATTGCAAAATAATCGCAATAGCTAATAAAAATGATGATGAAATCTTAGAAATTTTAGAAAATGAATCAAAGATATATATGTTGTTTGATTTAGATAAAGGAGGGGAAAAATTAAGAAACAGAATAAAATTTCTAAGTGGCGGAAAAGTTAAAGATTTATCTTTTATATTAAAAGTTATTAAAAAAACTCATGTAGAAGATTTAATGTAAAATATTATGCAAACAAGACTTGATAAATTTCTTGAAGTTCCAGGACATCCAACTTACGAAGAAATTGTAAAAAATTTAATAGAAAGTGATGTTGATTCAGCAGTTAGATTATTAAATAGCGTTGAAAGATACAGCGGATTAAACATATATGAAATTTTAGAGATATATATATCCAAAATGCTAAAAGATTTTAGTAAGTTTAAACTTTTATTAGAAGTACTGAAAAAAATAAACCCAGAAAAATACGTTAATTATTTTGAAGATAAATTCAGAAAACTTGAAGAAAAAGCAATAAAAAAATTAGAATATTTTCTAGAAGAACGCTCAATAAGTTTTAAAATTAAAGATGATGAACTATTAACATTTAAGAAAATGAGAGATGTAAAAGAATTACCACTCTATGATTATCCTGAATATCTAATAACATTTTATGTATTTCTGATTAAATTATTTGAAAAAAGTGAAAAAATAGAAGATCTACGCGAAAAATCAATATTTATAACAAGAGAAATTTTAAAACTTGCAGAATTAATAAAAAACGATTTTGGATTTGAAGTATTATCAGTAATTGTTTGGAAACATGTATTTTCAAGAACATATTACATAACCAAAGACCCAGGATCTTTATGTGCTAAATTATTAAGAAAATAATGTTAAATTGTCTAAATCACTTAAAAATCCTTAAACTAACTATTTCAAAAGGTTTTATTCTGAACATGATTTTATCGCCTTTTATTTTTATTTTTCTTGAATTAATTTTATTCCCTATCAAATCAATTTCTTCAACGTTTTTGAGATTTTTTATTTTGATAATGCAAAAAGTATATTTTCCTTCAGTTTCATATATCCTTAAAATTTCTCCATCAAAGAAAGAAAGAAAAACATTTTTATTGAAAATTTTTATAGGATGATACTCAAATTTACCTTTAAATACTTCTGGTTTTAAATTAAATTTTAGTAAATCTAACGGATTTTTCGAAATCCTAAATTTGAAAGTCATATTTTTTAATTCCAATGCATCAGGTGTTGGGATTTTTGGACCATAATCTCCATTTGAGAGAAAACCTACTGAACGAAATAGTGTAATATATAAATTGTCTTTTAATTCAAATTCATGAATTCCATTTGTGGCAATCACATAATCACTTAAAATTCCTTTTAAAGCATAAAATTTACCTTTTCTTCGTTTTATCCTTCCAAATTGAACATCAGATATTACTTTCTTAAATGGAAGTTTTAATCTTACTCTAATGTTTGGATGTTTATTATCTACTTCAATTATATAATCTACAAAATCGGATCCTTTATAGTATATTAATTTTTTAATAATTTTTATTTTT
>CAZNYH010000012.1:0-2382 GCA_964577235.1 uncultured archaeon
AAAACATCATTAGGATCTAAATCAGAATTAATAAAGTTTGCAAAGTAAGGGATTCCATATTTTGAGGTAGCCTCCCACATTGGAATTAAATATTCACTATCCCAATCAAAATTTTTAGTAATATTTATTGTTGGAATTGGAAACGTGAATACTCTTCCATTAGCATCTCCTTCCATCATAACTTCGAAAAATGCTTTTACAAACATTTTTCTTTCTTCATCAAAATCACCATATGTTTCTTTTTGAGGAATTCCTCCTATAATAACTAGTTGGTCATCATAAGGTGAAGAACTTATGTCTAACGTTACATTTGAAAAAGGTGTGTTTCCTGTTATAAATATTTGACCATTTCTCATAGCTATTACTGTTTCATTATCTGTATGTACACTCCAAATAATACCTTTATAATACACTTTTTCTATTTTGAGTATAGAATCATATTTTGAATTAGACAAAGTAATTATATACTGAAGTTTTTTAGATATTTTACTTTTTGGTTTTCTCGTTCTTATATTTACATTATATCCTGCCAAAAATCCAACAGCAGCCAAAAGTTCTGCAATAGTTTTATTTGTAGTTGTTATTCTTATCCTATATTTTTCTTTCCAACCATCTCCTTTAATATAAGTTTCTATAAAAATTTTTGCTTGTCTTTCACTGAGTTTATATAAATACTCAGGAACTGTTGCATTAGATAGTAGTAACATTTTGATAATTGTATTTGAGGTTTTATTGTTTAATTGCAGTCTAGTACAACAACCCAACCCTGTTTGAGAATACTCTTTATAATTAACATTTAAGTTTTCTAATAATCCTTTCACCTCATCTAAGTATTTTTTTTGATATATTGAAATTCTATACGAATTTTTAGAACATTTTTCTATACTGCCTTCAGACAATATCCAAGCAAGCAATTTTAAATGCTGATCATCAATCTTGACATCAATATTTTTGTTTTTTCCAACAACAGGTATATATATAGGCGATTTATACTTTATAATTTTTTCGATAGGCTCTAACACATATGAATTATGTTTTTTTCTTACGACTCTATGGCCTGGAGAAATTAATTGATCTTGGTTTCTATTTTTCAATCTATACATAATTCCTTCATAATACCTTCTAAAAACATAAGTTACTTTCTTAATCTCTATTTCTCCTGTATTTATGTTAAAAGTATAAATCTCATCTCCTTCGTTTATTTCATCCCATGATTTCCAACCTCTTGGTGTTAAAATTTTAGTATCTTCAGACAAACATTGAAAACCTACTCTAGTAGGAACATTCATATTATAGATGAACTCTTGAATTGCTTGTTTTACTTGTTTATAATTTAAATTATCATAAGCGATATAAGGAGCCATCAAAGTATCTAAATGAGAAACTGCAACTGCTCCTGCAACCTCTCCTTGAACTGTATATAAAAAGTTTACAAGTTGTCCTAATGCTACCCTAAAGTGCTTAGGAGGATTTGATTCAATTTTTCCAGGACATCCTCGAAATCCAACTCTTAGTAAATCATATAAATCCCATCCAGTGCAATATGCTGCCAAAATTCCTAAATCATGTATATGTATATCTCCACTTACATGAGCACTTCTAACTTCAGGTGGATATATCTTATTCAACCAATATTGAGAAGAAACTGCTGAAGAGATATACCAATTTAAAGTTTGTAAAGAATAAGTCATATTGGCATTTTCATGTACTCTCCAATCCAATTTTTCAAGAAAACTATCTACCAAATCCATAGCATTTAACCATGCAGTAAATTCTCTAACTTGTTTCCTTTGTTCTCTATACAAAATGTAAGCCTTTGCAGTTTTATATAATTTATTTTCCATAAGTGTTTCTTCCACTAAATCTTGAATTTGCTCTACAGATGGGATTTTGATTTTTAAATTTCTAATCTTTTCAATTACTTGGTTAGTTAATTTTTCAGATAAAGATATATCTTGGTTAGTGGCTCTTAATGCTTTCTCAATAGCATTTTTGATTTTTTCAGGATTAAATGCTTGAAATCGGCCGTCTCTTTTTCTTACTAATTTTGGTAATTCACTCATAATTGGATTTGACATGCGAAAACTTATAAGAGATTTAGTTATCTAATATTATAAGACTGTTTCTTGAGTTTGGATTCGAAACCCAGGTTTTTTAGATTTTGATTTTAAAAAGCACAAATGAATCCCTAAATATAGGGGACTATATAGGACTTGTTATCCATTTCCACAAAGGAATTACCTTGATTATCTTATTGTTTCTTCTGATTTCATCTTCGTCATCCCAAGTAATTATTAGTCCTTCCTTGAGATTTAACTCATTTAAAGCCTTGAATACTTTGTTAATATGTTCTTGATCTAATTCATAAGTTACTTCTATGAG
>CAZNYH010000013.1:0-3836 GCA_964577235.1 uncultured archaeon
TCAAAAAGTTTCGCATGTTCTCTCAAAGTTTTTAAATTATAATTTCCGAACAGGAGATATCTATAATGTCTCATTGATGCCCATCTCGGATAAAAATAATCTGGAACTTTTGTAATAGCCCACAAATAGATATTTTCTAAATTATACGTTATTGCTTTCAAATCAGGTTTCTCATAAAGTGCTACCACATTTCCAATTGCTGAAACTCCTTTGTCTGTCCTACTTGAAAATTCTGTTTTAGTTTTATACCCTAATTCTTTTAAAACTTTTTTTAATTCACCTTCTACTGTAGGAACATCTGGCTGAATTTGAGAGCCATAGAAGTATTTTCCTATATATCCTATTTTAACCAAATATTTCATTAATGTATTCAGAAGAAGATGGTAAAAAATTTTTATTATCTGCTAGGAGTGCAGTAGGAAAAGAGTTAGGATTCCCAATGAATTATGAATTAAAAGGATATCCTGAAAAAAGAGGAGTTTTTGTCACAATAACATTAAACAAATTATTAAGAGGTTGTATTGGATTTCCATTTCCTGTTTATCCTTTGGAAGTAGCAATCCCTTTGGCAGCAAGAGAAGCTGCATTTAATGATCCGAGATTTCCGCCATTAACTCCAGAAGAATTTCCATATGTGAAATTTAAGATAAGTATTTTGTCAGAGATGCAACCAATGGATGATATAGAAATAGGAAAAGATGGATTATATGTTGAATATAATGGGTATTCTGGGTTATTATTGCCAGAAGTGGCAGTAGAATATAACATGACAAAAGAAGAATTTATAAATGCAGTGCTTGAAAAAGCAGGAATTCCTTTAAATTTAAAAGATAAATGTAAATTCTACAAGTTCCAAACTCAAGTATTTGAGGAGGACTAATTTTCACATATTAAGTCATTTCCTGATTTATAACAGTCATAATTGATGTCGATACAAACAGAAAGACATAATTTGTTATTTATAATTTTAATTCCAGGTGCTAATATTGGTTTATTAAAATTATTAACTCTGTTTTCGATTTTTTCTTTAATTTTCAACAAAATTAAAAGTTCATACGACTTTTTAAGCAAAATGAATAACTTTAAAACCAAATACAAAACTAAAATTGAAATTAAAATATAAACTAAATAATTTATTGAAGTCATTCTTCCACCCTTTTTACCAATTCTGCATTTTCTAATGGTTTTACGACAGAGGTAGGTAATTCGACAATATCTCCTTTTTTATATGGGCCGTATGTTTTGCCATCAATTCCCATAAACTCATCAACATCACATAAAAATTCAACTTTCACTTTTCTTTCTCTTCCTGTAATAATATAATCGATTCTGTCACTTATTTTTAAAAGTTCATTCCAAATTTTTAGTTCTTCTTCTAATAATTCAGGCGGAGGTTCTTTTTGATTTTCAATTAGAATTTTTTCAATCATTTTTATTACTCTATTTGCTAAAACTCCCCTTAAATATCTCTCAGCATTGTTCACTTTTGCTATTAATTTTCGAGTTTCTGGATTAAAAAAATCCATCTCCTTTAATTTTCTTTTACATTTATCGATAATTTCTTTGTAATCTTTATAAAAAGTTTCTGGAAGAGGAATTAAATCTTTATTATTTATAGTTAATTTGTAATACTCATTGATTTCTAACAGTTTTTTCAAATGCTCTTCCATTATATATCTAATGGATGAAATTATTCAGAATATATCTAAAGAAGATCCAAATATTTTTAAAAATTTGGCAAATAAATACTTGGAATTGGCAGTAAAATTTAAAGATAAAGTATATGGAAAAAAAGCAATATTGTGTTATTGTATTTACAAAATTCTAACTAAAAGCCATTTAAAAAATCATCCGATGTGGAAAAGAATCGTCTCGTTAATAAAATCTAATTATGACTTAGACGATATTCTAATAAAAATTTACGAATTAGATAAAGATTATGGGTATTACGTTAAGAATATTGTGGAAAAAGCAAAAATTAAATTAGCTTCTTCAGCATACGCTTTAGGTCTTTCTAGTTTGAAATCTGCAGAAATTTTTGAAACATCTCTTTTTGAATTAATTCCATACATAGGAAAAATCAAAATCCATGATGAAGATAGAACAAATTTTGGAATTAAAGAAAGATTAGCAGTTTTATTAAGTAGAATTAACAAATAAAATTTCACATTTTAAATACTTCTTCAACTATTTTTACATTTTTCTCCAATATTTCACCTTTAAAGTAGTCTTTCATAGCTTCAATTAGATGCTCTTTCTTATATAAGTTGGTAATTTTCCCATAATAAGCAACCATTGCTGTGTTTACAATAGGCTTTCCAAGAATTTTTAAGGCTATAGATGTAGCATCTATTTGATGAGTACCTATTTGTTTGGTAGTATTTATCAAAACTATTTCTGCTTTTTCATTATTATACAATCCTTCGTCTAAAAAAATCAAATGATTTGGATTATATACAAAATAATGAATTTTTATCGGTTCTTCTGAAATTCTACAAAAAGCAGTTACCGGAGCACCTCTTCGTTCTACACCATATGTGGGAAATGCTTGAACATAATATCCATTGTAGAAAGCACTTTTTCCAATTAAATAAGAAGCAAGTACTGCCCCTTGTCCTCCTCTTCCATGTATCCGTATTTCTAGCATTATGATTTATAATTTTTATATTACATAGTACAAGTTACTTTAAAACATTGAAAATTATACTAATGTGAGATGTAGATATGTTGCTATTAGGAACTTCTATGGTACTAATATTTTTATTTGCTATTTCATTTACCAAGATGTATGTAACAAAGAAATTGAGTTCAATAAATTAGTAAAAGCAGCTAAGTTTCAACAAAAAATATTAAAGCTATGGAAATAAATTTTTCAGAAGGAAATAAAGTATATGTAAAACTAAAAAATAGTATTTTTGAAAGTTATGCTATTTCTTTATCTAAAAACTTTGATTTGTTTAAAATGCAATATGATTTTATAAACGAAGGAAAATTTGTTACAATAATAGTAGGTGCTTTATTTGGAATCATTGGAGTTTTTTTATTTATTCGAGAATTAAGAGTATTTTTAAATATATAATTCAGAATTGAAATTGATTCTTATGATTTTAATACAGCGTAAACAACAACTACATATAACAAATCTAACACACCAAAAACAAACCCAAATAATGTTAAAATCAAAAAATGTTTAATACTTAAAATAATCAAATATGGAACTATTGACAGAATATACAAAAGAATGCTAATAAAAAAGATAGCAAAATTGCTCAAATTAAAATAGATACTTTTTTTAATAAACTTTGAGTGTTTAGTAAGTTTAGTTTATAATTATTATGATTACAAATATTGCGAAAGAATTAGAGAAATTATATAGAGAAGGAAAGATTAAAACTAAAAAAGACATTGAAAAATATAAAAATATTTTAGCGAAAAAATATAATTTAAATAGAACACCTCGAAATACCGAAATTATCCCATACATAAAAATAAAGGAATTAAAGGAATTGTTAAAAATTAAAGAAACAAGAACAATTTCTGGAGTTGCTGTAATAGCGGTTATGACATATCCATTTCCTTGCCCCCATGGGAAATGCGTTATGTGTCCAGGAGGTCCTGAGTTTGAAACTCCTCAAAGTTATACTGGAAAAGAACCTGCTGCTTTAAGAGCAATTCAACATAATTATGACCCAAAGGAAATTGTGAAAGCGAGAATAAAACAATTAGAAATTTGTGGACACGATACTTCCAAATGCGAAATTATCGTTATGGGGGGGACTTTTCCAGCATTTCCAAAAGATTATCAGGAGTTTTTTATAAAAGGAATTTATGAAGCC
>CAZNYH010000014.1:0-4900 GCA_964577235.1 uncultured archaeon
CTTCGTTAAATGAATTAGAAGCATATTATTTTTCAAAGTTAATTAATGAAATAGAAGGAAAAATTTTTTTAGATTGTCCCGACGTAAATGTAAATCTTTTTTTAAATCGATTGAAAAAATACACATCTAAAGAAGTTGTAGCATCTCACAAGGCTGATGAAAAATATTTAATTGTAAGTGCTGCGTCTATTATAGCAAAAGTAATTAGAGATCGAGAAATTGAAAAGTTAAAAGAGAAATATAATTATGATTTTGGTTCTGGGTACCCATCTGATCCAAAAACAAAAGAATTTTTAAAATATATCAAAAAAAATAAACTTTATATTCCAGAATTAAGATATTCCTGGAAATCAATTAGAGATTTCAAACAACAAACTTTATTTTAGTTTCATTATCTGGTTGCATCCTACTTAATGTGTAACCCGATTATGCGCTAATGATATTTAAAATAATGAAATATTTAGAAATGTTTTACGATTGGTTTCCAGAGTTAAGATATCTAATTTTTTATCTTTTAAGTTATGTAGTTGTTTGCTTCTTTTATAGTGAAATTTTTATAAATTCATTTAAAGCGCCAGATTCTATTTATTATTTTGTAGTTTCAACATCATTGTTATTTCTAGGTGCAGGAAGTTATGATTGGTTGTTAGAAGATGGTAGATTTGATTGTTATTTGGTTCGACCAATTAGTTTTTTGAAATATTGGATATTAAACTCATTTGTGGCTTATTTTTTCGAAAGTATAATGGCATTCACAGTATTATGTTTATTTTTTGGAATTCCTAAATTCTGGTATTTATATCCTTTAACCTTTATTATGGCTTTTATTGGGAGTTTTTTAATTTATTTTACAGTATCTAGTTTATTCTTTTTCATTGGAAGAGTTCATTTCATATATACTTTAATATGGAGTTTTAAAATGATTTCAACTATTTTGCCTTTAAATTATTTGCCAGAGCCTTTTAAAACAATTTTAAGTTTGAATCCAGGGAATTTAATAATTTATTATCCTTCTTTGATAACAGTATATGGAAAATTTTCACTTGAGTGGTTAATTGGGGTAATTCTACTGTCAATTATTTGTTATGTAGTTTATACCAAAGGTATAGAAAAGTATACAGTTTTTGGTGGTTAAAAAATATTAATGTTACTGTTGGTTGATTTGTGGGGAACTATAATGAAGAGCAAAAGTACTAATAAGAAAATCGCAGAAATAATGAATGTTGAATATAATGAAGATACAAGAAGAATTTTCCTATTTTGTTTTATGTTAAGAAAAGAATCCCTAAAAAAATGTTTTTACAAAGCTGCTACTATATTAAATACTCCTAAAGAAAAATATTTTGAAGTTAGAAATTTGTTAAATAATTTGGTGAATTTAGGTCCTATAGAAAATACTTTTGAAATATTGGAAAAATTAAGAGATAACTATTGTTTAGCTTTATTATCTAATACAATATATTACTCTTTCAAAAAAGCAGAAGAAAAATACAAAATTTCAAAGTATTTTGACAAAATTTATATATCTCCAGAGACTGGCTTATTAAAACCAAATCCTGAAACTTTTTTATATCCAATTTATGATTTAGGCTATACTCCGAGAGAAACTATTTTGATAGATGATTCAAAAAGGAATAAAATAGCATCTGAAAAATTAGGAATAAAACATTATTTTAGTATAAAAGAATTTTATAATGCTACCTTTAATAAAAAGTTTTTTAGATGAAACTTCATACAAGTTAAATTTTATTTTTACTATTGTAATTACTTTTATTCATTCAATATTTTTTCTAACTGCTTGGAGTTTATTTGTCTATCATAATTTTAACGATTGGAGTTTTAACGAATTGATGTTATTTTTTGCTGAAGGTTATATAATTTGGGGATTATGGTATGGAAATACTTTGTATTATAAAGTTGCTACTGGGGATTTTCAAAATTATTTAACAGTTCCTAAATCAAGAATTTATTTATTATTATTTGAAGATTTTAAAATAAAAAATATTTTAAAAACTTTGATTATAAGTCCTGTTTGCTTTATTTTGAGTGGTTATGATTTAGTTTCAATTTTGTTTTTAATTGTTTATGCCGTAGTAGTAATTACACTTTACAAAATAGCAATTGCTGGAATAATCATGTATTTTAACATAATTTCAGATAAAATACTTGGAGAATATGATTATTGGTTAGATGTTTCTTCAAGATGGCCAAATAAAAGTTCAAAATTTTGGTTATTATTTACTTATTTAATTCCAGGATTTTTGTTTACCTTGTGGCCAATAGAATTTGTTAAAAATCCTACGATAGAAATAGGATTAATTTTAATTTCTGGTGTATTGTTTTTATATGTTTTAGCATATTATTTTTGGAATAAAGGATTAGAAAAATGGCAAGTTCCTAATTAATAAAAAGATTTTAATTTTAAAAAAACTTAACACTTTACTAATATTGTTCTGTAAAATTTATAATGAGGTATTTATTAGATACTTCAGCAATAATTTCGGGATTTAAAGCAGAAAATATATTGATTCCAAGGCCTGCGATAAGTGAATTATACTACTTCGCAGAGAAGAGAATAGAAAAAGGAATAATAGGTCTAAAAAACTTAAAGGAATTGGTGAAAAATTACAATGTGGAATTTGTAGGAGATTATACAAAAGAATATGAAACTATTGATATTCAAATCATTGAACTAGCAAAATTACATAATTGTATTTTAGTCACTAAAGATAAATCACAAGCGCTTTTAGCAGAGTCTTTAGGAGTTTCTGTGAAATTATTAGAATATAAAACCAAAGAATTTATATTTAAGGAATTTTGGGACAAAGACACATTGTCAATTCATATGAAGGAAGATTGTAAAATAATAGCCAAAAAAGGGAAACCTGGAGAGGTTTACATCGAAAGATATGATAAAGTGCTATCAAAAGGAGAATTGGAAGAAGAAATTGAGAAAATTTTAGAAGTAGGAAATGTTGAAAAAGAATCGGAAGGATTATTGATAGTGCAATATCAAGATTATAGAATCTTAATTACAACTCCTCCATTATCAAACAGAGTTGAAATCACTGTGGTAAAACCATTAATTACAAGAACTATAGAGGATTATCAACTAAAAGATAAATTAAAGGAAAGATTAAGAGTTGCAGAAGGTTTGTTAATTGCGGGAAGACCCGGAGAGGGAAAATCTACTTTTGCAAGAGCACTAGCAGAATTTTATAGAAAAATGGATAAAATCGTTAAGACTATTGAATCACCCAGAGACTTAAAATTGAATCCGGAAATAACTCAATATTTAAATAGAAAAGAAGTAATAGATATCTTGCTTTTAGCAAGACCTGATTATACTATTTTTGATGAAATAAGAAATCCTGAAGATTTTAAATTATTCACAGAATTAAGATTAGCAGGAGTAGGAATGGTAGGGGTAATTCATGCATCTAAACCAATAGAATCTATCCAAAGATTTATCGGGAAGTTGGAATTAGGAATGATTCCTCATGTGATTGACACAGTAATTTTTATAGAAAAAGGAGAAGTGTCTAAAATTTTAAGTTTAGAAATGACTGTAAAAGTTCCTTTTGGGATGACTGAAGATGATTTAGCAAGACCAGTTATTTTAGTAAAAGATTTCGTAACTGGTGATGTATTATATGAAATATTTAAATTTGGAGAGGAGACATGTGTAGTAGAAACTGACGTATCTAAAAAGTTAGAAGATATCAAGAAAATTGTTCCAGATTGTGAAATTAAGAAACTAGAAGATAGAATCATTTTAAAGTGTTCAAGAAGTACTATAAACAAACTATTAGCTAATAAAGGGCGGTTAATAAAGAGATTAGAAAAAATAGTGAAATTACCTATAGAATTAGTACCAAAAGAGAAGTTTGAAGTTATTGATGCAGGAGATAACATAATAATTTTAACCCCATATAAAAAGAAAAAAGTGAGAGTCTTTGTAAATGGCCACGAAGTAGGAGTTTTCAAAACTAAAAAGGATGGTAGATTAAAAATCCCAAAATTTGAAGGGGAAATTGACATTCTTCCATATTAGTTTATTTTTTGTTGTCGAATTTAATAGAAGTATTGAGAATAATTTATATATTAAGTATAATTTAATTATGGAAGAATATGTGCAAAAATTAGCGGAAAAGTTACACAAAGTTTTAAAAAACATAGATCCTAAAATCCAACCATTGGGGTGGAAAATTTTTGTATTATTGATGATTTATGGTAAACTTACTGCCAACGATATAATGAATTATTTAAATTGCTCTCGATCAAAAACTTATCAAAATTTATCTGAATTAGAAAAAAGTGGATATGTATATAAAACACCAGATGGATATTACATGGCTCATGACAGCACTTCTGTATTGATAATGGCTGAAGAAAAAACGTATCAAAAGGCAAGAAAAGATTTAATAAACTTAAGGAAGATATTAGGTGAAATTGACAAATTAGCCCAAAATGCTGAATCTCCTATTAAGAGGCTAAAACCAGAATTAACAAAACCAAGAATTAGAAACAAAAAAGTAGTAAGATGTGTAGTTAAGGGCGAAAAAGTTAAAAAATTTGTTAGCGAAATGATTACTAACATTTTTGAATATAATATAGAAAAATTAAAAATTTATAAACCTTACGATGTGTCAATTAACATTCCAGAAGATTTAAAAGAAAAAATAGAAGTCAAAACGATAAAAAAGAGAGATATAAAACCATATATTATTGCTGACGATGAACTTTATTTATATGATGAAAATTCAGATGATATATATCACATAGAAGATAAACATTTAGTGAATGCACTAATAGACTATTTAGATCGCCCTGCTTAAATTTTTTAACGATACAGTTGCAAAATTAAATAATATAAGATAAAGTAACTAATAATTAACAA
>CAZNYH010000015.1:0-1634 GCA_964577235.1 uncultured archaeon
CTTGATTATCTTATTGTTTCTTCTGATTTCATCTTCGTCATCCCAAGTAATTATTAGTCCTTCCTTGAGATTTAACTCATTTAAAGCCTTGAATACTTTGTTAATATGTTCTTGATCTAATTCATAAGTTACTTCTATGAGATTTATTGTTTTGTCTTTGATTATAAAGTCTATTTCTTTGTTGTTCTTGGTTTTGTAGTAGAAGACAGAATTATATTTTCGACGTAGATGTAGGAATACAGTATTTTCTATAAAAATATCCAATCTATTTGAATTTAAGTAATATTTGTGTATAGCACTGTCTATTAAATATATTTTAGGAATTGAAAGTTCTGATTCTTTTAATTTTTTGCTATATTTTTTCACTGCAAATATGAAGAATATAGTTTCCAACATATCTAAATATTCGTAGAGAGTATTTAATCCTACTTCATAACCTTCACTTTTTAAAAGATTGTATATTTTTCTTACCGAAAATTGTTTAGACATAGAGTTTATTAATAACTTTGAGAATATTTTAAGGATTTTAGCATTTCTTATTTTGTATCTCTCAATTATATCTCGATACAAAACAACATCCATATAACTGTCAAAAAATAAAGCATAAAGTGATTTGTTTAAAGCAATTTGAGGAAAACTTCCGTAAAATAAATACTCTCTCAATAGATATTTTATTTTTGATTCAGTATATGAAGATAAAGGTATTTCTAATTTAAATTGTTTGAATTCCAGATATTCACTAAAAGACAAAGGAAAAACTATTTGAGAAATACTTCTTCCCCTTAATTGTGTAGCAATTTCTTTTGAAAGTAGTTTTGAATTGGATCCAGAAATTATTATTTTGTATTTTTTTGTTTCATATATCCGATATAACTGCTTCTCCCAATTTTTTACATTTTGCACTTCATCTAATAAAATAATCTCAGGCAATTTTCCAAAAGTTTGATAATAAATTAGAGGAAGATTTATGATGTTTGTGGTTATTTCTTCAAAATTTACATATAAAACATAAGGATTTGTTTTTAATATGTGGTACATAAGATATGTTTTTCCTGCTCTTCTCGGTCCTATTAAACAAGTAATGAAATCATTACATAGTATTGGAGTTGTTTTTCGCTTGATTACGTTAATTTCTTTTATCTCTTCTATTTTATCTATCAAATATTTAGATATTTCCATTATGTAGATGTATAATTTTAAAAATATGTCTTTGTTATAAAGATATATTTTTAAAAAGAAGTTCGTTATTTAGAGAAATTTTAATTGAGAAAAAAAGTTTATTGTTCTAGCATTTTTTCTACGAATTTTCTAACTACATCTAATGTGTCGTCTGCTGTGTATCCTGCTAGGAATATTGCATCATATTCTTTTCCTTTGTATGTAATTGTTTTTCTAATTGCTACCTTGTCTCCTGATTGTTTAATGTTTTGTGATTCTGGTATTGCATCTGCTACTTTGTTAACGAAGTGTGAACCAATTACGATTATGTGTTTAACGCCTCCTGGTAGTTCGATATCTCTTACTACTAGTTTTGTTGGGTCTCTTTCTGGTAGTTTGGATACTTCTACATTTACATCTACTGTCTTGGTTATTGGGTTAATCTCTACTCCCCCTACTTTTACTTTGATTCCTGT
>CAZNYH010000016.1:0-4843 GCA_964577235.1 uncultured archaeon
AGTATTACAGTAGCAGCCGACCAAGATCAAGGTGATTATGTAGGCGACTTTACCGTAACTGTAGCTTATTAAAAAATAAAATTATGAATGTGAGGACAAACGAAATTGAAATTAAGGTCCTCAGCGGTGGCACTACTCTCATGAATTGGTTGTAGTGCCACCTTTTATTTTAAAACATCCGATTAAATTGTTATTAAATAAATAATAGAAAGAAGATTGAAAAGGGTGAATTTGGTTTTATGAAAATAAATTGGTATTAATTACAAATAGAAATTTTAAAAGTAGTTAGAGAAAAAGAATATATTTTGCCTCACAATCAAAGTGAGGCTTTTTATTTTAGGAGAAGTTTTGAAAAAAATTAGAAATATTGCAATTATTGCTCACGTAGATCACGGAAAAACGACTTTAACAGATAATTTGCTAGCAGCAAGTGGAGTTATTGCAGAACAATTGGCGGGAGAACAATTATTTACGGATTCATATTATTTAGAACAACAAAGAGGAATTACAATTTTTTCAGCAGCAGCATCAATTTTATACCAATATAAAGGAAACAATTATGTGATTAATTTAATTGATACTCCTGGACACGTTGATTTTGTGGGTGAAGTTATTAGATCTTTAAGAGTAGTCGATGGTGTTATTTTAGTGGTTGATGCTGTAGAGGGTATTATGCCTCAAACTGAAAATGTTTTAAGAGCATCTTTAAAAGAAAAAGTTAAACCAATATTGTTTATTAACAAAGTAGATAGACTGATTAAAGAATTAAGGG
Organism: uncultured archaeon; assembly: GCA_964577235.1. Classification (GTDB taxonomy): domain Archaea; phylum Iainarchaeota; class Iainarchaeia; order JAADDC01; family CAZMYQ01; genus CAZMYQ01. The sequence continues at coordinate 773 of CAZNYH010000016.1, forward strand.
CGGATATGAACACTATTAAAGAGAAATTCGAAAGAATCATTATAGGAGTAAATGACTTAATTAAGAAAAATGCTCCTGAGGGTACTAACTGGTATGTTGATCCTGCTAAAGGCTCTGTAATTATTGGTTCAGCATACAGAAAATGGGGATTCTCAATAAATACTTTGAAAGAAAAAGGGTTGAACTTCCAACAAATTTATGAAATGTGCTTAAATGACCAAGACGAAGAATTAGCAAAGAAAGTTCCTTTATATGAAGCAATTTTTGAAGCAGTAATTAACCATCTTCCAAACCCTATTGAAGCACAAAAATATAGAATACCTTATTTGTGGAACGGAGATTTAGAATCTCCTGTTGGAAAGGCAATGGTAAATTGTGATCCAAGAGGACCTGCAATGTTTGTGGTTTCAAAAGTAATTGTTGATCCGCAAGCAGGTGAAGTGGTTATTGGAAGAGTATTTTCAGGAACTCTTAAAAAAGGACAAGAATTATACGTTTGTGGAAAACCATCTACTCAAAGAGTACAACAACTATGTGTGTTCATAGGACCACATAGAATTATGATCGATTCAATTCCTGCGGGTAATATTGTGGGAGTTATTGGATTTAAAGATATTATTACAGGAGATTCTTTGAGTGAAGATCCAGATGCAGCACCATTCCAAGAATTAACTACAAAATTAGAACCAGTGGTTACTGTAAAAGTTGAACCCAAAAACCCAGCAGATGGAACAAAGTTGATGGAAGTGCTTAAAAAATTAGCTAAAGAAGATATAGCGATGAGGGTGTATATTGATAGAGAAACAGGAGAATACAGAATTGCAGGGATGGGAGAATTACACTTAGAAATTATTAGGAACAGAATTGAAGCTGATAATAAAATTCCAATAAATATGTCTCCACCGACTGTAGTATTTAGAGAATCTGTTTCAAAGAAATCAGAAGTATTTGAAGGAAAATCTCCAAATAGACACAATAAATTCTACATATACGTAGAACCATTAGAAGAATCTGTATTACAAGCAATTATAGAAGGAAAAATACCCCAAGTAAGGTTTAAGTCTAGAGATGATGCTGAAATTTTAGTAAAATATGGGTTGTCGAGAGAGGAGGCTAAAGGTGCATGGCAAGTTAAAAATGAATGTATCTTTATAGATGCTACAAAGGGAGTTCAATATTTAAATGAAACTAAAGAATTGATTCTTCAAGCATTTGAAGAAGCTGTAAAAGATGGACCTTTAGCAAGAGAAGGTATGAGAGGAGTTAAAATTGTTTTAGTTGACGCTGTATTGCACGAAGATGCAGTTCACAGAGGTCCAGCGCAAGTGATTCCAGCAGTTAAAAGAGCAATTTACGCTGCATTTTTAACAGCAGATCCTTACTTATTAGAACCAAAAATGTATATTACAGTAAAAGCTCCTGAACAATATTTGGGTTCAATTCAAAAAGAACTTCAAGGAAGAAGAGGACAAATTTTGGAAACTGATTTCGAAGGAGATTTAATTGTAATTAAAGCCAAATTACCTGTTAAAGAAATGACAGGATTAGCAACTGCTTTAAGAGCAGCATCTCAAGGGAGAGCAACTTGGGATTATCAATTTGCAGGATATGAACGAGTTCCAAGAGAGTTACAAGATCAATTTATTAGAGAAATAAGAGAAAGAAAAGGATTATCTCCAGAACCACCAAAACCAGAAGACTTTATGGATTAATTTAATAATTCTATTACTGAAGATAAATTACTTTTATTCTTTTTAATTTTTCTAAATATTCTCCAAAGCGCGTATTCTATTTCACTTTCCTCAAAATAATTGACATCTTTAAGTTGGTTTTTTATTATTTTAAATATTTTCATTCCATTAGGAGTAATTAAGAAAAATAATCCTGATTTTTTGTCAAATTCTAGAATATAATCTCTAATTAAGATTAAGTGTTTTAATTCATAAGGAATTTCAACATTCTTTATAGATTTTGCCTTTTCTATTAGGTCTTTATATATTTTATTTAATGAATCTGTAATTTTATTAATTAGTGCCAACAATGGTGATTTTTGAGAATATCCAAACGTTTCTCCAAAAATTTTAGCAGTATCAATTATTTTCTTCATTTCCATTTCGGATATTTCTTTTAATTTTTTAATTAAAAGTTCAAAATTTCCTTTTGAAATTTCATTTAACTCTTCTTTACTTATTAAATCGAGTAAATATAAAATTTTAGCAGTTTTTATTAAATTTTCTTTTGAGATGTTTGAGTGAATTATCTTATAAATTTCTTCACAAATTGCTAAATAAAATACAGAATTATACAAGTTATCTAACTTTCCTATCATTTTCATTTCTATGTACTCTTCAAGAGTTGTAATTTCGTATTTTTTTAATAATTTTTTCTTTTCTTCTTCTGAAATATTTAAGTTTATCTTTCCATACTCTTTTTCATATAAATATAAATAAAATCCTTCCATTTTTCCAAAAAGTAAATATTCATAAAGTTTTTTGACATAAGTTACTAAAGCTTTTTCTATGGTTTTGCTCAAAGCATTTTCCAAAATTTCTATTGCTTTTTTAGGATTATCAAACGCTAAATTATGCAAGAAATCTCTATCTTCTCTAGTTATTATTCCTTTTCTTTCGAGTTCAACTACTAAAGTCTGGGCTCTTAAACCTATTGCTTGTGAATCAGTATATTTAGCAAGATTTAGTTTTAAGATTTTATCATCAATTTTAGAATAAAACTTAGAGATATCTATCATTTCAACATCTATTATGAAGTACTCTTCAAATATTTTATTTAGGATTTCTACTAAAATATATTTTTTGCTTATAATATCTGCTAATTCAGTAATTGTTTTTATAAAATCAGGCATGTAAACTCTTAAACTTCGATAAAAAGGAGTGTTTTTGTATTCCTCGAAAACAGATTTATAATCTAAATACACTCTCTTTAAAAACTCTATTGCTGGTTTTTCTCTTTTTATGTATTTTAAAAGTTTTATGCAGTTGTCTATTTTTGAAATGTTTATTCCATATTCTGTTTTAAATCCTTCCTTTATATATTTGTATATTATTCTTAGTATTTGATTTTCTGGTATACTAAATCTTTTTGGAAATTCACATAAGGTTATTAAATCATCTTCATCTAAAAAATCTACTTTTATTTTGGATTCTATTAATTTCTCTAAGGTTTGTCTTTTCTCAGGCAAGTTATTATAAACTTCTACAATAGTTTTCACTTTAGAAACTTCTAAAATTTTTATAAGTTTTTCAAAAAACTCATTGATTTTTTCCGGGGAATACTTCTTAACCAGTTTAACAAGTAAAGGAATGTCTTTTTCTGAAATTTTAAGTTTGCCTTCCAAAAACTGGTTTATTATAGAAATAATTTTATCTTTATCTTTTGATTTAACTATTTCTACCAAATTCATTAAAATTTATATTAGTTTGAAATTTTATTCTAATGGACTGCATCTTTTGTAAGATTTTAAGGGGAGAAATTCCTTGCTATAAAGTATATGAAGACGAAAACGTATTGGCATTTTTGGATATAAATCCAGTATCAAGAGGGCATACGCTTGTTATTCCAAAAAAACACTATTCGAGAATAGAAGAAATGCCTCCAGAAGAATTTAGTGAATTTGCCAAAAGTTTGCAAAAAGTAATTAACATTATTAAAAAAATTTCAGAAGATTATAACATAGTTATTAATCAAGGTGAAAAAGCAGGGCAAGTAGTATTCCATTTGCATGTGCATATAATTCCAAGAGAAGGAGAAGAGAAAGTGTTTTTATGGGAGTCTAAAAAGTTAACTGAAGAAGAAGCAAATGAAATTTTAGAACTTTTAAAAAGGTAATAAAGCATATATATCACTTTATTGTATTTTAATAAATATTCTTCATAGATTAATATTTTAACCAAAACATCAAACTTTGTAAGAAAACAGGAAAAAGATTGAGGTGAGTAAATGAAAGGTATAGAGCAAATGATTGGGACAGTGTTGATAGTGGCTGCAGTAGTAGTTGTGGGAGTGTTATTGTTCTTGTTCGCAATAAATATGTTCCAACAAACATCATCAAGA
>CAZNYH010000017.1:0-3138 GCA_964577235.1 uncultured archaeon
GTTTTTTATGAAATCACTGAAAGAACTCTTTTCCTATGACCTTAATTTTAGTAACTTTAAATATATATTAGTTCAAAAATTATGAAATAATGGTCGAGGAAATAGAACATTATATAAATGTTTTGTTATGTAATTCAGAAATTCCAGCATTTTTAGATCCAAAAACTAAAACTATAGTTTCAGTAAGTACTAATCCAAAAAAAAGCAAAATATTTGAACAATATAAAAAATACTTTCCAGAAAAAAGTATTGCACTTAACTTGGCGGTTACAACTTTGGAAAGATATTTATTTTATATTACTAAAAATAAAACTAATTTCACTATTTGTGGATTAATTGAATCTATACTTACCCCAACGAGTGTAACAATTAAGAAAATCCCTCAAAATGATGTACAGTGGATTATAGAATTGGGAGTGTCATTATGGGACTTGATAATATATTCAACAATGTTATTAATAGAAATCAACAAGAAAAGATACTTTTTTAATGGAATAAAAACTTTAAAAATCAATTACAATAAGACATTCAGAAGATTGGATGAAATATTAAAATTAATATCTCAAAGAACAGGATTAAAGTATGAGACTAGAGATTTGGAAATTTTAATAAATTACTTTAAGATTGAATTGGAAAATAAAGATAATGAATTAGAGATACTATATTATTTGATTGAGACTGTTGCTAATCTAAATAGGAAAATGTCTAGTATAAGAACTGAATATTCTCAACCAGAAATACAAATAGTTGGGAAAACTAAAAGCAAACATCAACCTCAAGTTAAGAAAAAAACAAAAATAGAATATGAAACAGAATGTATTGTAGATAAAATTATAAGAGCAATTAAAGATTCAAACTTGCCACCCCATATAAAACCAAAAATTATACAAATAATAGGAGAAGAATATAGAGGAAAAGTGAAAGTAAATTTAAATGAAATTTTTAAAATAATATTTGAAGAGTGCTGTGGTAAAGGTTATGGATATAATCCAAAAATTTTAAGCGATTTATTTGAAAGAATTAAAAGAACTTTGTTGAATTAAAATCTTAAAATTTTGATGAAGTTAAAATCATTCTAAATCTTTAGATGCTACATTTCCATCAGTTTTTCTTCCAATTTCTTCTAAGAATTCTCCATATATGGCAGCAGGTAATTCTATTATAACTCTCCAAGATCCATCTGCTAGCCATTGCTCTCTTAAAATCTTTTGAGAATGAATTAAATTGTAAACTTTGTAGGCATATTGTGAGGGAATTATTAATTCTACTTTCTTATATTCTATCGAAATAGGAATTTCTAACTTAATTGCTTTAATTACTTCTGGAACTTGTTCATCAATTGATTTAAACAAATTTACTTGGACTCTGCATTTTTCCATAGCGTTAAGAATTCTTTCAGGAGGATGTGGAGTTCCAGTTTGTGGGTTTATTGCCAATTTTGAGATTCTTAAAGCAATTTGCTTTTTCAATTCTTCAATTTTTTTCTGTTTTAATTTTGTTGGTAAAGGTATTTCACCTTCTTTTATAATAATTTTTATAATCTCTGCAGGATTGTCTGTTCCAAAAACTTTTTTTAATTCTTGTGGTGAAGCTCTTTCTCCTTTTTTTGCGTCTTTAAATATTTCTTCACAAGGAACAATATCGTTTAGTGAAACACTTTTTCCTTCTCTAAATTCCCATGCTTTTTCAGGCTCTACATAAATTTCAAATTTAGAACCATTTTTTTCATATTTTGCTACAACACACTTATCTAAATCCGCCATAAATTTTATTTATATAAAAAAATTTTTAATCAAAACATATTTTTAAACGTAACTTTTGAAATATATAACTTCCAGAGAATTTTATTGTTTTATTATATTAAAAGCGTTTTTAGTAGTAATTTCAACTACTCGTTCACTACTCGTATTCACTATTTCAGCCACTTTTTTTGCTACATCATATACCCAATCTGGGTTGCTCTCTTTTCCTTTATATCTTACAGGAGAATCAGTTTCTAACAATAAATTATTTGGAAAACTCTCTAAAATCAAATAATTATAAGCATCTGTAAAATTTATTATAGGACCTATTGAAAAATAATATCCTCTATCTAAACATTCTTTAACTTCATTTCCGCTAAACCAATGCATAATTACAATTCCATCAAAATTCGACAGTAATTTAAGTACTTCATTTGAACATCCTCTGCTATGAACTATTATAGGTTTATCGTATTCTTTTGCCAAATTAATATGGTACTTAAAAACTTCAATTTGTTTTTTTAAATCTCCTCTATAATCTAAACCACATTCTCCTATAGCAACTGCTTTTTCTAAAAAATTTTCTAATAAATTCAATTTATCAAAATCATACTCACTTAAAGGGTGAATTCCAACAGCACAAAAAACTTCTTTGTTATCTGAATATTTAACAACTTTTTCGCAAGTTTCTATATCTAAAGCATTAGTTAAAATATAGGGTTTCCACTTTCCATCAAAAACATGACAGTGGAAATCAAATGCTCTCATAATATTAATACATTTTTTGGGATTTTAACAAGTAAATCTTTATATTCAATATGTAATTCCTTTAATATTGCCTCTATTTCTTTTGAAATGTCTACATTAGAATAAATCACTAAAACTTTTTCCTCACTTTTTATAAATTCTCTTATTAAATGTGTTAGTAAATTATGGTTTTTTATGTTTTCTAAATCTCCTTCGAATGTTCCTAACATTATTCCTCCACCTATTGCAATTGGATATCCTAACATTCTTGTAAAATCCAATATTTGCAATGCACGTATATCTTTTTTATTAACAGGTTGATTATTTATTATTCTCCTCATTATTTTTTTAACTATTGAGTTCATTTTTTGTGTAATTACCTCATCTATTTTTGTTGCTAACAATAAAAATAATAATGTATTCCTAATAATATATCCTAATGTTCTATCTATTATTTCTATTTTTGGTTTTATAACAAATTTTTTATTAAAAGTTAACCATATTGTTTTGCCATTTTTTAGTTCGTATACTTTATAAACATCCTCATCTAATTTATTAGTTGGTAAAAGTGCAGTTTCTATAATCAGTTTTATAAAATTTCTCCTGGCCGATTTATCAAAGTGGACCTAAACATACAAGAGTTTCCCAG
>CAZNYH010000018.1:0-5704 GCA_964577235.1 uncultured archaeon
ATTACAATAAAAAATTTGAGAACTGGAGAACAAAAAACTATCTATTTTTGATAATTTTTTGATTTATAAAAAATTAAAATAAAATTATGGAACTTTTTGATTTATTAATTACTTAACTAGCCTGGCCGATTTATCAACGTGGATCTAAACATACAAGAGTTTCCCAGAGTTCCAAGCCTACATAAAGAATAATAATGTAATATTTAGAATTACAAGCAGACGAAAAAAATAAACGTACAAACGCTTTATCAAAGCTTTAGGTTAGTATAAAATTTGGGGACAGTTTGGAAATCAAGGTTATTCCTATGAAAAACCTTTGTTTTTTCATGGTTTCCTATGATAAATGCTCCATGAGTTAAATAAAGTAATATAAAATACAAGTTCCTTTTATTAAGATACTTTAAAAATTTTTTGATTCTATAATAAAGGACTTAAATTTATTCTGAAAATGAAATTTTATATGCAGGAGATTGGAAAATAAATTTTTTATTTGAGTCAAAAACTTGGAAAAATAATTCTATTTCGCTTTCTTTCAGTTTAGAAAAATCGAATTCTAACATCCCTTTACCTTTAGACACAGCAGATATATCTCCAAATTTTAGTTTAACACCACAATTTTTTCCAAAAACAATACATTCTAAAAATTCTTTACTTAAATCAGAACAATATACTTTCTTATTACGATAACACAACTTAATATAATATCCTGATCTTGCCCAATTTTCAACTTTTTTACTATAAATTACACTTCCTAAACGATCATATTTAGAAATTCTTACACAAACGTTAGGCTCGTCAAGTACTAAATGATAAAGGTCAATGTTTGATACATAATAATAAATTGCACTACAGACATTTGGAGGAGATGTTGGAACAACATCACTGAATATGTAAAGAGTTGCTAATGCTCCCCATAAATTTACTAATATTGAGATAAGCAGACATTTAATAAAAGTGTGTTTAGTTAAATATTCCAAAGATTTGGCTTCTATCAGTATCACAAATATTTCTCCCAAAATAATAGCAATATCCATAGCGATTTGGCCATATATCTTATATTTAAAAAACTCAAATGCAAAATATATTATAAAATGCATCAAAGCAAGTGTTATAAAATTAACACCCAACACAAAATTAAGCAAATTTATGTTAGATATATTTACAAGTTTTAAGTATCTTAATAAGACCAAAATAACGCTTTCCACAAAAACAGTAATAATATAAGAGATTATAAATGTATGATGATCTACAATAGCAATAGTCAAATCACAAAAAGCTAAATTCAAAAATAAAATTAATGCAAAAGTTTTTAATAATTTCTTCATTAATAAATTACCTCTCTTACTTTTTTAGCTAAAAACTCAGAAATTAAAGGTGGAACTGATTCTCCAATCATATTATACTGAGCATAAACCCCTCCTAAAAATATAAAATCATCAGGATAAGTCATTAATCTGGCATGCTCTCTGGGAGATAATAATCTAAATGAAAAAGGATGTACAAATCTTGAACCTCCCATTACAGTTGGTGCTGGTTTCTCAGGATCCAACCGAACATAATTTCTCATTGTAGTAAATGCTCCTTTAAAGTAATCATAACTCTTTCCTTGAGAAATGTAATAATCACATCTTCTTGGAAGTTCCACGTAAAAATGATTTGGAACTGGCTTAATCTCATATAAATCTTTTAACACTTCCCAACATGGTGTTGGATTTTTTTTATTATAAGAAATTTTTAAATTTGAAATAAAAATTCTGTTTCTACAAGAAGGTCCTCCCAACTCTTGTAATTTTATTTCATTTAAATAAATATCATAATTATTTAAATACTCCTTTATAATTGGTAAGCAATCTTTCATTCCAACAACATTTTCAATAATAAATATATCTGGCTCTAAATATTCAATAATTTTCAACATCCACAATAATAATTCTCCTCCCTCTGAGCAAACTCTTAAGTAAGGATTCTTAATTCTATCCCTATTTGCTAAAGAGTGAGACTCGCAAGGAGGTCCTCCAACCACTACTAAAGGCCTTAATTGTTTAATTTTCTTTAGTTTAGAATAATAATTGTATAGATTTCTTACATCTTCCAATATAGCAACATTTTTTATATTATAGTTATACGTTTCTACACAATTTTCGTCAAAATCTAAAGCAAAAACAATTTCAAAACCTTGTTTCTTAAATCCGTATGAAAAACCTCCACAACCACAGAATATATCTACTAAATACATTAATATAGATTAATGTTGAACACTATTATTTTTTCAATATATTTGTTTATTATAGTGTTGGTTGGTAGATTTTTAATTGAAATTCAAAAAGAATTATTTCAAAAAATAATAATTTCAATTCTTTATATAATTTTGGTAGTCACATTAACCACAGGAATTTTCTCAATAATATTAAACAAGCCTTTTTTGGATTATCTGATATTCAAATTTAATCTATTCAATATTTTTGTGGTGTTTTATTTATATATTTTAGGAGTTATCACATACTATCTAATAGACATATTAGAAGTTAAAAATAAAATATTGATTTTCTCAGTAGTATATACATTTTTGATAATCCTTAATTGCTATATATATCCAAATTATGTGCTGAAAACTTTAATGGATTTGCTTTTTTAATTTTTTGAACACTGCAGGATATCGTTTTAGAAATAATAGCATTGAATAAATTATTGAAAAAGGAAGATAAAAGTAAATCATTAATAAACTTCCTATTAGTATTGAAACTTCTATAGAAAGAATTGAAATTAAATTTAGTACAGCTACAAAAACCAAAGAGAACAATATGAATAAAATCAAATCTTCAATATTTTTGAAAAAGTATATTAAAGAATTTAAAATCGTTTTGATAGTGTTGCCTCTTAAAACCAAGATATCTGGAATGATTAACACATATATAGGAAAAGAAACTAAAGAAAAAACAGTATAAACTAAAATGTTGATATTAAAAATAATATATAAAATCAAACAATATCCGATGTTTACCATGCTAAAAGATAAAATTTTTATAAAAATTTCAGAAGGAGTTAAGCGATAAAAATGTGTGATTTTATAAAAGATAGTATAAAAAAACTCTCCGACAGAAATTGAAAACAAAAAAGCACTCACAAATATTAAAATTATGTTTGCTAGAAAAGAATTTGAATAAAAAATGCCACCATAATAAAAAATTCCAAATCCAAAAAACGAAAATAAGAATAATAAAAACAACACTGCTACCAAATAACTCCCAAAAATCACAATAAAATCAAAAAATTTGAAATATACTCTTAATGCGGATTCTAGCATAATATTTATTGTTATTAGATTTTATTTACTCCATAAACACCCTCTTTTAGATTTTACTGTCTCATAAAAAATATCTTTAAGTTTTTTACAATAAGTACACATAGGTTTTGTTGGATCATAAAACCTTGCATAACCATTTTCTATTAAGTAAGCTTCATACAAACAGAGAGAATCTTTTTTTATGGATGATGATATTAAATTGCAGTCCACCCACACGTAGACTAGATGTCTACCATATTTATCTTTTTTAAATTCTTTCGGATCATATTCTAAATAAATTGTCTTATTAGTTAAAATTTTTTCAATAAGGTTGTTTCCCTTATTATAACAATATAAAATTTTATCTTTAGAAGTTCCATATTTTTCAAGAATTTTAACTCTTATTTTGTCTTTAGGATCTGGAAAATCAACGCCTAAAATTCTGATTGTTATTACATTCCCATCTTTTAATTTTACCTTAAACGTATCTCCATCTATGACTCTTATAACTTTAGCTTCTATTATATTGTTTTTCGGATTTTTAGAAAAGATCAAAAATAAGAGGATACCTGTTAAAAATACCCCTAGAATAATTGCAAGAACAAAAATAATTTCTTTTTTCATATAAAGAACCTCCTAGTTTTAAATTGGCTGTGCTGGAGTTTGGTACTGGCTCGTCGGGACCTTTCGGGCGATTAGTAGCGGCGGGCTGAGGCGGTCGGAAAAACCTTCCGCCTTACACCCCCGCCCTATCAACCCCGTGTTATACGGGTGCCCTCAACGGCCGCCTTTTATTTGGGGGCCGCTTCGCCCTTAGATGCTTTCAGGGCTTATCGGCTACGGCGTAGCTGCCGGGCTTCTGCCCTAGTGGACAACCCGTAGACCAGAGGCCGCGTGCCTCCGTTCCTCGCGTACTAGGAGGCACTTCCCCTCAGGCGGCCAACACCCCCGGCAGATAGCAACCGTACTGGCTCGCGCCGTACTAAACCCAGCTCACGTGCCGCTTTAACGGGGGGACAACCCGACCCTTGGCCGCTTATGCACGGCCAGGATGCGGCGAGCCGACTGCGTAGCAGCAAGCCGCGGGGTCGATATGGACTCTCGCCCGCGACGACCCTGTTACCCCCAAGGTGACTTCTCCGACAGCTTAGGCCCCCACCGACGGGAGCCTAGTGTTCGCTAGGCCCTCCTTTCGGACCGGCGAGCCTTGATGTTCGGCTCACCGTTAAGCCGGCTTCTGCCCTTGCACTCTACAGCGGAGTTCTGACCCGCCTGAGCCGACCTTTGGGCGCCGCTGATATCTTTTCAGCGGCGTGCCGCCCCAGCCAAACCGCCCACCAAGTGCTGTCCCCCTTTCGGGGTAAGGGGAACGGACTCCGATGGGTGGTGTCTCATGGGCGCCTCCACGGCCCCCGAAGAGGCCGCTTCGACGGCTCCCACCTACGCTGAGCATCGGAGGCCGTTCCCCAACACCAGGCTGCGGTGAAGCCCTTGGGGTCTTTGCTTCCCGCCGGGGGTCGGTGGCATGTACACCACCTAGAGGGTTCGCCGGGTTCCCCCCGGGGACAGCGGGAGGCTCGTTACGCCCTTCATGCAAGCCGCCAATTAAGCGGCGAGGTATTACGCTACCTTAAGCACCCTTCCAACGGTTGCCCGTTGGGGTGGACCATATCTTCGCCCCTACTCGGGATTCTATCCCTTATCAGGGGCGCCCCGCGTATGGTCTCTGAGGGGTGCCGCCACTTCTTTAATTATTTTATCAATATCATAAATTTCTTTCCCTTTTCTATGTAAATTACGCAATTCTTTTACTTTTTTGAGAATTTTTATAAATCCTTCTCTAGACGTATGAAGTTTATTTTCTAACATCAACACTATTTCTTCAAATATTTTAAATTCTTTTTCTTTTATTATTAGCGGATGTTTCCTAAAAAACGGTATTATTTTTTCTCTTAATGTTCTTCTATCTTTAACAACAAATGTCATTTGATTATCTAACTTTTTTACTATTTTTCCACATTGTAGTGCTTCTTTTATTAAATAAAGTACTTTTGCATCTTTTTTGTGAATTGATATTTTGATTTCAGGATCTACTGCATACCCAAACTTACATCCTGGTTGTTTTTTTATACTTACTGTAAAACTTCCATCTGCATCGAAAAATCCAGCAATATAGTCAAAAAATCTATGTCTTCTTCTGTAGTATTTTCTTATTTGAGAACCCTCCATATAATATCACCAAATGGCGGCACTTCCCTGCTGGTTACCCGTCATAGCCTAACACCGTATGTTCCCTCCTCGGGAACGGTGCGGCGTCTCGGGCTCCCAGCATATAGCGGGGTTTTACGAGGCCCTTAAGGTTGAGCCTCAGGGATAGGCCCGCCCTTCACCAGGGCTTCACCCGGTTGGACCCGGGTTTCA
>CAZNYH010000019.1:0-4328 GCA_964577235.1 uncultured archaeon
ATATGAAGATTTAAAGGAAATTCAAAATGGTCCTTTGATATATGCAGATAAACACTTAATGTTTAATAAAATACCAGATGAAGACTTAAAAATAATAAGATACAGAATATTTAGTGGCAATCTATAAAAATTATATGAAAATAATTGAACAAGATTTCAAGAAAAAAATATTTAAAGTTATTCCTGAAGATTATGAAGATTTATGGATTTTGGAAAAAATAATTCACAAGGGAGATCTTGTTGAGGGCAAAACTAAAAGAACTATTGACGTTTCTGGAAAGAAAGAGAGCATTTTGTGTTATATTAAACTTGAAGTTGAAAAAAAAGAACTTGAAAGAAAATATATCAGGTTTTCAGGCAAAATTTTAGAAGGTTCTCCTGAAAATTTAATTCCAAAAGGAAGTTATCATTCTTTAAAATTTTCAATAGGAGATGAAATTACTTTTATAAAAGGAGAAATAACCAATTATGAATTAGAGTTATTAAATACGCCAAAACAACCAGATTTTTATATCATAAGTCTAGATGAAGATGAATGCCAAATATTTGAATTAAAGAATAATGAATTAAAATTATTGAAGACTATTGCTAATAAAGATGCTCTAAATTTTGGGCAGTATTTTTCAGAGATAATAAAATTCTGCGAGAATTTTGAAAATATTGTTATTTGTGGAACTGGTGTAGCTCCTGAAGAACTATCAAAAATTTTTCCAAAAAAGCATTTATTAATCAAAACCTCTATGGCTGGAAAAATCGGGGCAAAAGAAGTATTGCAATCTCAAAAACTTTTAGAGGAATATAAGATTTCACAAATAATAAAACTTTGGGAAAAAGTTAAAGAATTGATTGGGAAATATGAAAGAGTAGTTTTTGGAGAAGAGATAGAGAAAAACATTTATTTAGGAGAATTATTATTAATTTGTGAAAAGTATTATCTTGAAAATACTGATAAGTGTTATGATTTAATAAAAAAAATTGAAAGTGTGAGAGGAAAAGTCATAATAGTTCCAATGAGCACAGAAGTTCATGATGAGTTATGGGGTTTTGGAGGAATAATCTTAGTGAAAAGATATTAACCCTAATATAGGAAATAAACTATATATATTAAAATAAGTATTTTCTGTAATGAGTGGACTAACTTTAGAAAATAAAACTGAAATGAAGAACGATGAAGAAAGTGTAAAAAAACTTATTTATAGAACAAAATATTTGGCTTTTATTCACAATTTGAACATTTTTAAAAAAGTAAGTAGGAATAAAAGTATATATTTTACAGTGCTGAAATTAATAGAAGATTTCAAGCAAAAACTTACCGAACGTGCTCATTGTGAGGAAGACAAATACAATAAACAAAAAATACTGAAAGATATTTTAGATCAAATTATAGACGCTTTAAAAGAATATTTTTTAGATAATGATGAAAAAGCAAATATAACAAAAGCATATGAATGTCTTTGTGATTTATTAAGAGACGAAAATAACATTTACCCATATCCTTTAGATGAAGGATTTGAAATAAAAGTAGATATAATTACAAGAAGAATGCCTGAATTTCGTGGAATTAAGTACATTTATCATGTACTTCAGCCAAAGAATGAAAGTAAAATTAGAAAAATTCTTTCAGAAATTACTGGTAAAAAACCCATTAAAATTACCCAAATATATATAACAAGAGATGTTACCCCTGAAGATTTTAAAAAATTATCTGAAATTTTGAATCCAAAATGCGTTAAAGATGGTAAATTTAAAGAATTTGTGAGGTATTTAAATGAATGGTTCTAAACTTTTATATTAGTTTTTAAAAATTTTCCTGATAATGAAAGTTCTTCATAACAATTTACTAAATCTAAAAATAAATATAACAATATCCAAAAAACATAATAGAGGTGATATATTATGAAAATCCCTAAGAAAATTAAAACATATTGTCCTTTTTGTAGAAAACATGTAGAACACACTTTAAAATTATATGGAGGAAAGGTAATGCCTGCAAGAGCAATGTCAAGAGGAGAACGAAAAAAACAAAGAAAACTTAAAGGTTATGGAGCGAACAAAATTAAAGCACACAGACCAACTCCTGTATACAAACAAGGCAAAATGAGAGCCTTTTTAGCTACTTGTACTGAATGCGGAAAAAAACATTACTTTGTAATAAAAGCAAGAATCAGAAAAATAGAGACAGCCTAATTTTAGGAATAAACTATTATTTAATAGAGGTGAGTAAATGAACGTGCAAGAATTACTTGCTCGATATCAACAACTTCAAGCCTCATTACAAGGATTAATTCAACAAAAACAAGCTTTGGATACAGGTATTTTTCAATTAAAAGATATAATTGATTGGTTAAATGAAACAGAAGATGAAAGAATTACTGTTAATTTAGGATTAGTTTCATTGACAGTTCCAAAAGACGTTGCTAAAAAGAAATTTGAAGATCAAATCGAAAAGTTAGAAATTAGGAGTAAATCTTTAGAAAATCAAATAAAAGTGTTGCAACAACAACTAGAAACTTTGGGAAAACAAATTCAAGAAGCTATTCAAAAACAACAAGAAAATAAGTAGTGAGGTGATAATATGGAGACTAGATATGTTGAAGCAGGTAGGTTAAACAAAGGAGCATATATTTTGTTGGAAGATCACCCTTGTGAGGTTGTAGAAATAGCAACTTCAAAACCTGGTAAACACGGTTCTGCTAAAGTAAGAATTGTAGCAATAGGTGTTTTTGATGGAAAAAAACGAGAATTCTTAGGGCCTGCTGATGCTCAAGTAATTCAACCAGTCATTGTAACTAAAACTGGAATTGTAGTTTCAATATCGGATAATGTGGCTCAAATAATGGATAACGAGACATATGAAACTATTGATGTAACAATTCCCGATGAATTGAAAGACAAAGTTTCAGAAGGAAAATCAGTAAAATACATAGAATGGGGAGAATATAGAAAACTAACTCAAGTATTTAGTGAATAATTTTTTATGTTTTCCAATTTTCCCAAATCAATCAATTCATCTTCAGCAATAACTTTTATTTTTAAATTTTTATCATAATAAGGCGAAATCCATTCTTCTAAAATGTTTGCTCCATATGAAAATGGGTTAAAGCAAGGCAAAACAATAAGATTTTCACTGTAACAAAAACATTGATATTTATAAACTCCAAAATCTTTAATTTTTATTGCAGGATGTACGTGACCAATTATAAATTTATTACCTTCATATAATTTATGTCCGTGAGTTAAAACATAATTTTCTAACTTGTAATAATGATGTACTTCAAAGTCTAAATTTTTAGCTGCGTTTTCTAAATAAAAATCGTGATTTCCTTTGATTAATATTCCTGATTTTAACTTCTTTAAGAACTTTCTTACAAATGAAATATCTTCTTTCCCAAAATTGTGTTTAATATCTCCCAAAATAATCAATTTTTCGTAATTGTAAATTTCCTTTAAATTATTTAACCTTTCAAGAATTACTCTCTCTTGCAATTTATAATCACCTATTCCTAAATGCAAATCAGTTATTATACAGAAATCTTTAAATATTAAAGCACCTTCACTTGTATATATCATTATCTATGTAAATTTCATGTATTACTTGCTTATTGAAAGCGCTTATAAATATGTGGTAAAATTCTTTGGTTCCTCTAATTCTAATTCTTGCCACATACACTGGCATGTATATTATTTCAATGTGTTTCACGACCCATCCTAACAAATCATAACAAAATTCTTTTAGCCTATCTTTTTGATAATTTACTTTTTGAATTTGTATTTCAGATGTTGAGTGAATTTCAGTAGGTACTTTTAAACAACTATCAAATTCATTGTGATATTTTATGTTTACTCCTAATGAAACAGAATCTTCTTCTTCATTGTATTTTAATAAATTGGTTGCAGAAAGTTGGGAAATAGTATCTCTTACATTTCCAAATTTTCTTTCTAGATAAGGGACACTTAAATATCCAAAATTTTTCAAGACTTCACACATAATTTTCCGTTCTAATTCTGGAAGTTTGTATATATACTTTATTCCATTACTCCAATAAAACTTGTCATTATAATATATGAATTCTCCAATAAAACCATCAAAAAATATGTATGTGTCTCCAACATATTTTTCTTTCTCGTATTTTTCAACAAGGGCTTTGTATATAGGATAAAATCTTAAAGACAAAGTAATTATATCATTCCCAAATCCAACATATGACAGCAATTTAATCAAAAAATTAGTTTTATAACCTTTAAGAAAGGCTTTAACTTCTGGTTTTTTCACAAATATTTTAAAAGTAGTAATTTGCATAAATAAATATTATCAAAATTACTTTAAT
>CAZNYH010000020.1:0-5389 GCA_964577235.1 uncultured archaeon
GAGTTTTAAATTTTAATTTAAATGGTTTTCCACAATATACTTCAAACTTATGTCTATTCAAACATATGTTTGGAGTCTCTTTTATTTTTTCATAAATGGTATTTATGAAATCTTCATTGGGAGATGATAATATTATATACTTAGCTTCATTTTTTTTAAAATCCCCAATAGGAAAAATTTCAGAAAAGCAAAAATATTTAAACCTGGGCTGATCGTGAAGTTTTGAGTATTTAGTATCTTTAAGAAGCTCCCACAAAAAACTATGAATATGATATTGATTAATCGCATTTTTTGGAAATTCCTCTTTAGGAATAATGGTTATTTTTAGACGCATAATTAATTATACAATATTTAATTTAAATAATGGAGAATCTATATAGAAATACAACTAATAAAAAAATAGTATTATTAGCAGCACTTCTTCACGATATTGGAAAAGTAATCCAAAGAAAGAATATGGATAAAAGACGTCACCAACAGATTGGAGCTGAATTTATAAAAAAATTCTTCAAATTGGAAAACAAAGACAAAATTGCAGAAATTATAGAAAAACACCATCCAGAAAGAGATAAAATTAATCTTAGTGATTTAGACGAAAAAACATTAATAGTAATACTAGCAGATAGGTTAAGTTCTTCTGAAAGAGAAGAACCAGATGATGAAGAACATATACCACAAGATAGCAAATATTTTGCTCTCGTCCCAATATTTGAAAGAATATACAATGAAGAAAAAATATATAGTAAATGTAAAAAATTAAATCCGAAAGTAATAGAAAATCATAATGACATATTTCCATCAAATCAAATAGCATCGAATTATGAAGAAGTATGTGAAACTTTGGAAAAAAACTTAAAAGAAATTTTTGAAAAGGAAAACGACTTAGATAAAATCGTAGAAAAAATATTATCATTGTATTTTAAAACATTGATTTTTGTTCCTTCTGCAACATTTTGGGAGAATAAAAACGGCGAACTAGAAGGAAGTTTTCCAGATATTTCATTATACGACCATCTAAAAACAACTTGTGCTATATCTTGTTGTTTATACAATTATTACAAAAATAAAGAAGACATAAAAGAAAAATTAATAAATATTATAAAAAACTTAAACAAAAATACTAACGATGAAACTATGTTTTCATTAATCCATGGAGATTTGTCAGGAATACAAAAATTCATATATGATATTAAAACAAAAAAAGCATTAAAGCAATTAAAGGGAAGATCATTCTTATTAGATTTCTTAACAGAAGTTTATGCTAGATATGTCGTAAAAAAATTAAACTTATGTTTAGCAAATATATTATTTGTTGGTGGTGGGCACTTTTATATTATGAGTCATAAAATAAAAGATAAAGAGTTAGATGAAATAAGTAAAGAAATTAACGAAAAATTATTCGATGCGTTCGAAGGAAATATATTTTTAGCCTTAGGGAAAAAAGATTTATCAATAAAAGAATTAAAAGATAAAATTTCAATCGTTTGGGATGAAGTAACCAAAGAAACAAGTAGAGAAAAGGTCAGAAAATTTAAAGATATTAGTTACAATAAGTTGTTTGAACCTAATACAGAAAAACCAAAAAGATGTGATTATTGTGGGCATCTAAGAAAGAATGTTAAAAAAAGTGAATACGATCATGATATGAATATATGCGAAATTTGTAATGAATGTATTAAATTAACAAATATTTTGAAAGAATTTAGTAAAAAACAGTGTATAGACATCAAGAAACTTGAGCATATATTTAACAGATTCTTACCAAATGGAACTGAACTTGCAGATTTATTTAAGTCTAATGAATATACAGACAATTTAAATAGCGAAAAACCTATTTTATTATATTCTACATATGTACCTTCAAAGGAAGGTGAAACAATAAATATTTCTGAACTTGCAAAAGAATCAGAAGGAGACAAAAAAATAGCAATATTGAAAATGGATGTTGATAATTTGGGGAAAGTCTTTAAAGAAGGGTTAGGAGAAATTAAAACCATTTCAAGATTAAGTACTTTAAGTACCTATTTAACATTATTCTTCAAGTATTTTGTACCAGAATATGTAAAAGATAAATATAAGGATTCAATATATCTTGTATACTCCGGAGGAGACGACACGCTAATAATTGGTGCATGGGATAAGGTAATAAAATTATGTTGTGAGATAAGAGATAAATTTGAAAAGTTTGTTTGTGAAAATGAACATATTAATTTAAGTGCAGGGATTGTAATAACAGATTATAAACATTCCTTTAAAAATGCAGTCGAACTAGCAGAAAGCGAATTAGAAAATGCTAAAAATAACATATCAAAAGATGAACGTCTAAATATGAGTAAAAATTCATTGTCAATATTTGGATATGCATTTAATTGGGATTTAGAACTAAAAAGTAATAGTTGTAGTGGAGTAAAATACACAGTTCTATTAGATAAAACGAATAAATTTATAGGATATATCAACAAAACAAATACAAGGAGATTATTGCATATTCTAAAAGAAGTTTGCCTAAAGTTAGATAAAATATTTGAGAAAAACTTCATAAATATAAGATATTATCATAGGTTACTATATTATTTGGAAAGAAATTTAAAAAATAATGAAAATGTAAAAAAAGAAATTTTAGGTGAAGTTGAACGTGCGTTTAATAGAAAAATGGAAAATAACTCCAAAAATCTTGCGCTAATTGCAGTTTGTGCTAGATTGGCTGAACTTAAAGCAAGAGGTGGACAGCATGACCAATAATTTTAGGAGAAACAATTCTCAACAAAATATTAAAGGTAGTATTAACGTAGATAAGATTATAGAAAACATCATAGACTATGATAAGTTAAACTTAAAAGAAAAGTACGATCTTCTTAATAAAGAAAGTGCTAAATTTGTAGAAACAAAACTAAACGGAATATCAAGATCTAAATTTAGGAAATACTTTGATATATTTATTAACGCAATTGAAAAAGAGGCTTTAAACGAAGAAAAAATTACTAAAAAGAAAGAAACGTATGAAAAAGCATTACTTAAATGTATAATATTAGCAAAATATGATTCTGCAAGAAGAGAGTTTAAAAATATTGAAAACTTCTATGAGTTTTTAAAAAAATTTACAGAACGTGTAAAAGAAAAGAGTGATGAAGAATTCACAAAACATTTCGAAAACTTATACATTTTCTTAGAAGCTTGCGTTGCATATATGAAAGAGAGGTGAAAAATATGAAACTCATAGGAAAGATTATAATAAAGTCAAAAATTGAAACACTAACGGGATTACACATAGGAGGACTAAAAGAAACATTAAAAATAGGAGGTCTAGATAATCCAGTAATACGAGATGCACAAGGAAGAGTTTTCATTCCTGGTAGTTCCTTGAAAGGAAAAATTAGATGTCTATTAGAACGAGCAGGATATCCTGACAAAACAAGACAAAACAATAAAGAGAATTCATCAAAAGAAAAAAATGAAACTCCATGCTCATGTGGAACATGTATTATATGTAAATTATTTGGAACTCATCAATCAAAGAATATAGAAGAAATAAGAAGATTAATATTTAGAGACGCATATCTTGTAGGTGATGATGGAAGAATCATAGAATCTTGGGAAGCGAGAGAAAAATATTTAGAAGTTAAACCAGAAAATGTTATTGATAGAATTACAGGAACAGCCAAGTCACCAAGATTTATAGAAAGAGTAGTTGCAGGAGTAAAGTTTGACTCTGAAATCATATTAGATGTTTATGATGAAGACTTAGAAAATGAAAATGGTTTAGAAAAAATGCTAAATACTATAATAACAGGATTGAAACTTTTAGAAGATGATTATTTAGGAGGATCAGGATCAAGAGGATATGGTAAAGTTAAGTTTAAAGGCTTTAAAATAATAGTTAAAAAAATAGAAAGCGACGAGTATAAAGAAAAAGCAGTATTAGAAAATATAAGTAGCATAAAAAATTTGTCAGAAAAAATTGAAGATATAATAAAAGAATTTAAAGGTGAATCGCAATGAAACAAATAATATTTATTCCTGGATTTAAAGATAAATACCATTTTGGAGTAAAAGATTGGACAAACTCTAGGATTTATTGTTCGTCACATACATTATTTTCAGCAATCGTAAATAATTATGTTAGTGTTTTTGGATCATCAAATATTGACAAATTAAAAGAAATACGAATTTCTGGAGCGTTTCCTTGTCTATTAGATGAAAATAACAATCCATTTATCAAATTTATTCCGAAACCCTTATGTCGGTTAAATATAAATGAAGAATATTCTAAGAAACACTCAAAGAAACTAAAAAAGATTGAATTTATTTCCATTGAATTCTTAAAAAAACAATCTAAAAAACAATTAAATGACTATGATTTTGAAATAGTTGGAGAAAAATTTTTAATAACGAGCGAAGAGTTTGAAAAAATATGTGAAAAAATATCTAATGATAAAAATATAGATGATGAAAGAAAAGATCAGATAAGGAGCATAAAAATCATTGGATATCAAAATGAATTAAAAACTGCCGTCAATCGAAAAACTGGGCAGTCATTGGATAAGAATTTATATGTTTCTTCCTTTATAAAACCATTGGTATATTACAAAGATAAAAACAAAGAAGAAGTCGCATTTAAAGCGGGATTTTGGGCTTTAATCGATAATAAAATTGATAAGGAAATAGAAACCTCAATAAAATTAATAAAAGATCAAGGACTTGGCGGAGAAATTTCAATAGGTGCAGGGTTATTCGAAGAGATATGTTTTACTGAATTTGAAGAAGAATTTTGCGGGAATGGATTTTTGAACTTATCATCATACTTACCTAAAGAAGATGAATGGAAAAATAGCGAAAATTGGTATTATCAAATTGAAAAATATTATGGATGGATGTTTTCTTATGTTGATCCAGAAGTGATAAGAAAACCAAAAAAATCCATTTATTATATATTACCAGGATCTGTATTTAATAAACAAGTAAAAGGTAAATGTATAAATTTAGGTAATGAAAAAAATGCTTGTTGGTTTAATGGAAAACCAATTCTAATAAAAATAACACCTGGTGATGAAAATGAAATGTAATTTAAAAGTGATAACACCTATACATATCGGATGTGATACTAAATATCCTGCATTTTTTTATTCAATTGAAGAAAATAAAATAAAAATATATGATGTTTTCAAAACAATAAGTGAAAACGTTTCTTTTGATAAAATAAAAGAAATGAAGGAAATTTTTTCAGAAAATAGCGATAATAATAAAATTAAATTATATGCTGATGAACTGTTTAAAGAATTAGAAATTTCAGAAAAGAATAGGATACTTCTAGACGAAATTGAAAATTGTGGTTTACAAAAAAATAAGAAACACTTACAAATAGATGAATTTATGCATTTTGTCAAAGATG
>CAZNYH010000021.1:0-2744 GCA_964577235.1 uncultured archaeon
GTGTTCTTAGAATTGTTCCGTCGTAATTATAAGATATATTATTATAAAACCAAGAACAACAAAGAAATAGACTTTATAATCAAAGACAAAACCATAAATCTCATAGAAGTAACTTATGAATTAGATCAAGAACATGTTAACAAAGTATTCAAAGCTTTAAATGAGTTAAATCTCAAGGAAGGACTGATAATTACTTGGGATGACGAAGATGAAATCAGGAGAAACAATAAGATAATCAAGGTAATTCCTTTGTGGAAGTGGTTACTCTCAACATAAAAATATCAAAAATGTTTGTGCCTATTAAACAAAAATGTAAATAAAATAATGGATGTGCAACTAATAAAGGATTATTTAAAATCTTTCGAAATTCCAAAAAATATAATAAAAAGAGAAATTGAAATTGAAGAACTGCCAAACAAAGCTATTTTTTTGATAGGTCCAAGGAGAGCAGGAAAAACATATCTTATGTATCAAATTATCCAAACAAAATCAAAATATATCTATTTAAATTTCGAACATTTAGCCTTGTATTATTTAAACATAAATGAAATATATAAAGTAATTTTTAAAATCTATCCAGAATTGTTTAATTCTTTACCAAAATTCGTATTTTTGGATGAAATACAAGTAATAGACAATTGGAATGTACTAGTGAGAACTTTGCTTGAAAAGAATTTAACTGTTTACGTTACTGGTTCTTCTTCTAAACTATTGAGCAAAGAAATCGCAACCAACTTGAGAGGAAGGTCATTAAGTTATTATGTTTTACCATTCTCATTTAAAGAATTTTTAAAAACTGAAGGAATTTCATTAGATTTAGAAACTTTAGAAGGTGTTGGAAAAATAAAATATCATTTAGAAAATTACTTGACTTATGGAGGATTTCCTGAAGTTGTTTTATACAAAAACCCAAAAATCATAAGAGAATATGTTGATTTAGCATTTTTCAAAGATTTTGTAGAGCGATTTAAGATTCAAAACATTGAATTAGCAAAATATCTGTTTTACAACTCAATCCAAAATTTTGCTTGCGAAACATCAGTTCACTCTTTAGGCAAAAAACTTAAATCATATGGATTAAAGTTTGATGTTCATACTTTATACAAATACTTTTCAATGTTGGAAGAAACTTTATTTATATTTCGTGTGAAGCAATATTCTTTTAAGTCTTTAATTAGAGAATTTGGAGTGTTTAAATTATACTTATGTGATGTTGGAATTACTCGATTATTTTCTTTTACTCAAGATAAGGGCAAACTATTAGAAAATACGGTGTTTTTACATCTATACAGAATGAAGAATAAGTTCCCTAATTTAGAAATATACTTTTACAAAACCAAGAACAACAAAGAAATAGACTTTATAATCAAAGACAAAACCATAAGCCTCATAGAAGTAACTTATGAATTAGATCAAGAACATGTTAACAAAGTATTCAAAGCTTTAAATGAGTTAAATCTCAAGGAAGGATTAATAATTACTTGGGATGACGAAGATGAAATCAGAAGAAACAATAAGATAATCAAAGTAATTCCTTTGTGGAAGTGGTTGTTATCCAATAAACTTTTCCTGTAGGAAATAAAATATAAAGCATTTATTTCCTAAAGGAAAAATATTTTAATGAAATACTTCATTGATAAAAAAAGTGAAATAAATGATTTAACTGTACATCCAAGGAATATAGAGTATGTAAAAACAAAACATTTAATAAATGTTTTGATAGGTCCAAGAAGGGCTGGAAAAACTTATTTTCTATATCAAATTTGCAAAAAATTAAATGAAGATGATTATATTTTCTTAGATTGTGTAGAATTTAATTTTCCGATAGAAAAATTACCCAAAATTCATTATGAGCAATACAGAAAATTGCCAGAGTACATTTTTATAGATGAGATTCAAGAATATCCGAATTGGGAAAAAGAAGTATATAGATTATATGGAACAAAAAAGTATTACATTTTTATTACTGGTTCTTCTTCTAAACTATTGAGCAAAGAAATCGCAACTAACTTAAGAGGAAGATTTTTACCAATAGAAATTTTTCCTTTGAGTTTTAAAGAAATTATTACATTTTATAATGTAAATATAAAAACATCATATGACGAAAGTAAAGTAAAACATATTTTGAGGAAAGCGATAATCAATGGATGCTTTCCCGATATAATCTACAACTCTATCCCTCCAAAATATTTCTTTCAAACTTATTTAGATACTGTAATATTAAGAGATGTATTAGAAAGATATCACGTTAGGAATTATTACTTACTTAAATTGTTAACAGAAATATCAATTAAATCAAAATACATTTCAATATTTTCGTTGTATAAATATTTACGCCAAAAATTCAGAGTTAGTTCAAAAACAATATATTCTATATTTAATATGCTTGAAGATGCTTTTTTAATAAAGATGATCAAAAAATACGGAAAAATTAGGAGCAGAGAAGATTCTCCTTATAAGATTTATACATACGATACTGGATTAAGAAGTAATTATTTGGATTTTGGATTTCTAATGGAAAATTTTGTTTTTGTTGAATTAAGACGAAAATTTTCTGATATTTATTATTATAAAACCAAGAACAACAAAGAAATAGACTTTATAATCAAAGACAAAACAATAAACCTCATAGAAGTAACTTATGAATTAGATCAAGAACATATTAACAAAGTATTCAAGGCTTTAAATGAGTTAAATCTCAAGGAAGGACTAATAATTACTTGGGATGACGAAGATGAAATCAG
>CAZNYH010000022.1:0-4218 GCA_964577235.1 uncultured archaeon
TTTTGGAAAATTAAAAAATTTAGATGTGGAAATACCGAAGAATTACAAAAAGTAAGTGAAGAAAATCAAGAAATGATAAAAAAAGCAAGAGTCCCAAAAGAAATAGAATCAGAAATTCTTAAGAACTTCAAAAAATTAAAAGCCAAATTTGTTGCTGTTAGATCTTCCGCTACAGCAGAAGACATTAAAGAGGCTTCTTTCGCAGGTCAACAAGCAACATTTTTATATGTTACGGAAAAAGATTTAATAGAAAAAGTAAAAGCTTGTTGGGCAAGCTTATATACAGCAAGAGCAATTTATTATAGAGAACAACAAGGATTTAAACATGAAGATGTTTTAATTGCAGTAGTTGTTCAAAAGATGGTTAATTCTGAAGTTTCTGGAGTTATGTTTACAGCAGATCCAATTACAGGAGACTCAATTATTATTATTGAAGCAGCTTATGGATTAGGAGAAGCAGTAGTTTCTGGTTCAGTAACCCCAGACGAATATAGAGTTGACAAAAACTCGATGAAAATTTTAGAAAAATACATTGCAAAGCAAACCAGAATGATTGTTCAAAAACCAGAAGGGGGAACTACTTGGAAAGAAGTTCCAAAAAATAAACAACAAAATCAAAAACTGCCCGATGAGTTAATTATTGAATTAGCAAAGATTGGAAAGAAAATTGAAGAACACTATAAATGGCCTCAAGATATAGAATGGGCATTAGAAAAAGGAAAATTATATATTGTTCAATCGAGAGCAATAACTACAATTAGAGAAAAACAACCAGAAGAAGAAAAAGAAATTGAAGAAAAACCAATTTTAAAAGGAATTCCAGCATCCCCTGGAATTGCATCAGGAAGAGTAGTAATAATAAAAGATTTAAAAGATTTAGCAAAAGTTAAAGAAGGAGATATAATAGTCACGACAATGACAACACCTGACATGGTCCCAGCAATGAAAAAAGCAGCAGCAATAATTACAGATGAAGGAGGAATGACTTGTTTTTCAGAAGATACTTATATTTTAACAAGCGAAGGAATTATCACAATTAGTGATTTAGTTAAAAGATTTGAAAACGGTGAAAAACTAAAAGTAGTTTCCTACAATATTAAGAACTTTAAAGTAGAATGGGATGAAGTAGTTGGAATCGATATAAAGGAAGATGAATTGATTGAAATTACATTGTCAACAATCTCTGGATTTGGCAAATTAGGAA
The DNA here is from genome assembly GCA_964577235.1 of uncultured archaeon. Classification (GTDB taxonomy): domain Archaea; phylum Iainarchaeota; class Iainarchaeia; order JAADDC01; family CAZMYQ01; genus CAZMYQ01. Next base: position 1,205 of record CAZNYH010000022.1, read on the forward strand.
ATAACTTGAGGTTAACTCCAGATCACAATATGGTATTTTTCGATGGAAAACAATTCATAAAAAAGCCAATTAAAGAGATTATAGAAGAAGACGAATATATCACAGGAATAACATATATCCCACCAGTAGAAACCCCTTCTGAAATAACTGATAAGATTTCCTGGATGTTTAACAAAATTAGAAAACTCACAGAAAAATTAGATGAGAGAGAATACTTTTCCTTATCATCTGCCGCTTTAAGAATTTCTGAACAAGTTGTGTTAGAAAAATTACTAACTCTTTGCACAAAATCAAAAACCTCTTTCACAACTCATTCAATAGCAATAGAACATATTTCTCCAGAACTAGCAAAAATAATATGTTTGCTATTTTTAAGGTTAGGTATTCTGCCTCAATTTGGAACAAATAGCGAAGAAGACTGGAATATGTTTATAAAAAGTTCCCATGTAGTGAGATGCTTTAACGAAAAAAAAGTACCGATGAAAAATGTAGTAGATTCACTAAGAAAGATTCCACCTATAAAAATGTTTTCAAAAGTGTTGAACTTAATTTATGATGAAAATTATAAAATTTGGGCTCAAAGAGAAGATCCTCTTGTAGTGCCAAGACTTTTATCTATTGCTAAAAGAATAAAAGATTTTAAAGTGAGAACTAAGATATCAGAAATAATAGAATCTCCAATAATATTCTATAAAGTGTATAAATATACTCCAATAGGAAAGTCAAAAGTATATACAATAACCACAAAGAAAAATCATAATTTTGTAGTACTGTCTGATCAACTAACTCCAATACTTGTTTGGAATTGCCACGCAGCAATTGTTTCAAGGGAATTGGGAATTCCATGTGTTGTAGGAACTAAAGAAGCAACTAAATTATTGAAGGAAGGAGAAATTGTTACTGTAGACGCAAATAAAGGCCTAATATTTAAAGGTAAAGTTAAAACCAAAAAGAAAGAAGAAATTATTGTTCAAAGATCTTCTTACATTTTAACTGCTACAAAAGTAAAAGTAAATGTAGCTACACCAGAAGCAGCAGAAAGAGCAGCAAAAACAGGAGCTGATGGAGTTGGATTGTTAAGAGCAGAACATATGATTACTCAATTTGGATATCATCCTGCTTGGTATATTAGAAATGACAAATTAGAAGATTTAATAAATATTGTATATGAAGGAATCAAGAAAGTAGCAAAAGAATTTTATCCAAAACCTGTTTGGTATAGAACTTTTGATGCCAGAACTGATGAATTTAGACATCTAAAAGGAGGAGAGTTAGAACCAGAAGAAGATAATCCAATGTTAGGATGGCACGGAATTAGAAGAGATTTAGATCAACCAGAATTATTAGAATGCCAATTTAAGGCGATTAAAAAATTATGGGAAGATGGATTCACAAATATTTCAGTTATGATTCCATTTACGATAGATGTTGAAGAACTAATATTTGCTAAAGAAATTGCAAGAAAGGTTGGATTACCAAAATCATTCAAACTAGGAATAATGGTAGAAACACCTGCTTGCTGCCTTACCATAGAAGATTATATAAAAGAAGGTATTGATTTTATTTCATTTGGAACAAATGACTTAACCCAATTAACTTTAGGAATTGATAGAAATAACGCTTTAGTTCAAAAACATTTCCACGAATCTCATCCTGCTATATTAAAATTGATTAAAAGAGTTATTGATATATGTAGGAAAGAAGGCGTTGAGACTTCAATTTGTGGACAAGCAGGATCAGATCCAAAATTCGTAGAAAAATTAGTAGAATATGGAATTGATTCAGTTTCAGCAAATATTGATGCTGTAAATACAATAAGAGAAGTAGTTGCAAGAACTGAAAGAAAATTAATGTTAGAAAGTGCAAGGAAACAATTAAAATCTTTCGATGAACTTCTTTAAAACATTATAAACAAATTCTAAATCTTGGATATATACAAATTCATTTTTTCCATGTATATTATTTTCTGGTCTCATAGGACCAAATTGAATTACATCTATTCCTTTTCTATAGAAATAATCCCCATCTGTTCCTCCAAACTCAACAATTTCCTTTGAGTAATATTCCAATCCATTTAAAATAAAACGATAATCTTCTTTAGTAGCACCCATTTCTAATAAAGATTCTTCAAATATTGTTTTAAATTTCTCAAGATATTTTGATTTACAAACCCAAGGTCCTTTATCCCTTTCATCTCGGGAAATCTCAATATTAATGTTGTGTTCTTTACAAAATTCAGTAATTTTTTTAGTAAAATCAGTATATAATATATCATTGTCAAACTCTATTATTGGTCGAGCATTTACATAAACGTAAACTTCATCTGGAATCACATTAATTACTTCTCCTCCTTTTATAATTGTTGGGGTTATACGAGGATACAAAAAATCACAATTTGGTCCAAAGTACTTTGACTTTATAGTTTCATATTCTTTAGCAATTTTTTTAATATACTCTATTAATTTTGAAACTTTGTAAATAGGATTATCACATAAGAAAGGCATTGAAGAGTGGCCTCCTTTTCCTTTTACTTTTATATTAATTCCCATAAATCCAGATGCTCCAATTGAAATATAAGGACCTGTATCTACAACTATTGCTAAATCACAATCTACTTCTTCGAAAAAATCTTTTGACTCGCCAGTTTCTTCCCCTCCAGCAATATAAACATTTACTTCACAATTTGGATTAGAATTTATCAATGCTTCTAGAGCACATACTACAGGACCTTTACAATCAGCACTACCTCTTCCAAATAATTTATTTTCTTCTATTTTTGGAATAAACTCATTATCTTCAGCAGGAACTACATCATAATGGACTACAATTCCTAATTTTTTATCTCCTTCACCTTTTGTAACTATTAAATTTGGAACTTTTCCATAAAAAATTTCACATTTTAGACCTTGAGATTTTATATATTTTTCTAAGAATTCAACACATTTTTCTTTTTCTTCAGGAATATGTGTTTTAAACTTTATCAAATCGCATAGAAGTTTTAAGTTTGGCATTGA
>CAZNYH010000023.1:0-3960 GCA_964577235.1 uncultured archaeon
TAACTTTATATAATCGTTTAAATGCTGGTCTCACAACCATAATATTTTTTTCCATGTGTACGATTTTTGATTGTATAATATTTCTAACAAACGGATATATAGCAAATTCATCTCTAACATCAAAAACAAAACTTACTCCTAAATTAACTAATCTTTCTATTGATTCAAAGATTAATTCTAAAGGCGCTAAATTTTCAACTCCAAACCAATATTCACCATCATGAAATATAATTACTAACTGAACTTCTGATAGTTTTCCCCTATTTTTATAAAACGCTAATAACCCATTCAAAATAGTATTTAAAATTAAATAATTCAATCTTTTATCATCTGTTAATTTTATTATAGAAATTTTTCCCAATCCTTTCAACCATTTGGAAGTCATATTTTCATAATCATTAACTCCAAAATAATTTGGATAATAAGTAGAGAGAATGTTTATTATTCTTTTTGCCCTATAAACATGAAATCTTTTTTCATCAGTTTTAGGAACAATTAATCTTTCCAAAGAATAAATATTAGTTAATTGATTTCTGTTTTCATTTATTACACTCTCTATTTTTAAATAAGAGAGTTGCTCCATTGATAAATTCAACCACCAAGCAAAAACAGCAGGATTTATAAACCTTAAATCAATAAAAAAATCTTCTGTAAATTTCATAGGAACAGTAGGAAATCCACAAGGCTCTTTCAAGTAATATAGCGAATATAGTTGTCTGTTTTGATTTGGTAGATTTAATCCTGAAAATGTGTCAGAAGTTGTGAATATCATTACTGGAATTCCTGCTAAAACATAACTTTCTGCTAAAATATGTTCAACCAATTCGCAAAATTCTTTTTCTCCAACTATGCAACAATTTACTAATTCCCCTGGAGATTCTTTCACAGGTTTATTATCTAAAGAGATTCCCAATAATAAATCTTTTTCCTCTGGAACTTTATAGTCTTTTGGTCTATATAAGAACAATTGAGGAATAGCAACAGGATCTTCAAATAAACCAACTTTTACCTTATCTGGAACTTTACTTATTGGAGTTAATTTTACATCTTTTATTTTTTTCTTTAAACTTTCATATAAATTACTTATTGTATCGTTTATAGATTCCCATGTTGGTAATGTCCTTCTTGGGCCAGTTAAAAAACCTATATAAAAGATTTTTTTGTCATCATATTTTCTTTCAATTACAATATCACCTTCGGAAAATTCTTTTGAAACAAAAAAACTATATAATATACAAACCATTGCAGAAATTTTGTTATTCTGGTCTCGCTTAATAATAAAACTTAAAATATTGTCGTCTTGATTCTTAAATAATCTAACTTCATAATCAAAAAAATAGCCACTAAAAAATTCTTTCCACGGACCTCCTGTAAAATTTAAAGCCTTCATTAAAAATATATTAAATTATTCAGAAATAACTATTTTTCATTCTCTTTATTTTAGTAATTTTAATATCATTTTGCACTACAAAATTTTGCTTTTATTATGTTATTTTTAAGTGCTTATATATAACTTTACATTTAGTAATTTAATGCCGCCGTAGCTCAGTGGTTAGAGCGCCGGACTCATAATCCGGAGGTCCCGGGTTCGAACCCCGGCGGCGGCATTATATAAACCTTCCATGGCCAGGAAACAATTTTTTAAACCCAATGTTTTTTAATTTCTCCAAGGAGTTTAGTAATTCTTTTTTACTTGATAAAGGAAGATCTGTTCTTCCTAAAATTTGAAATTTTTTATCAAAGACTGTATCTCCTGTAAATAAATAACCTTCAAAATAATAACAAACACTTCCAGGAGTATGACCTGGAGTTTCGATTATTTCAAATGGTGCTTCTTTTAAAGGTTCTAGTTTGTCTTTAATTATATTTATTTTCTCTTTACTCCAAAAGAATGAATTTATTTTCTCAAAATTTTTTAAATCTTCTTCATGAATGTATATTGGAACGTCTAAATATCTTGCTGAATAACAGTGATCTAAATGTCCGTGAGTTAAAAATACTGCTTCTATTTTCAAATTAATTTCTTTCCAGTTTATATTATATCCACAGTCAATAAGAAATTTTTTATCAATTATATAAGAAATTGACTCATATATTGGATCTATTATCAATTGAATTCTGTTGTTATATTTGTAGATTTCCATAAAGATAATTAAAATAAAATAAAAAAGTTGGAATTATAAAATATCCAAAGTGGCTAATTGGGTTTCCTTTTCTTAATTTTGCTAAAGTTCTACATAAAAGATATAATATTAGATTATGAATTCCAAAAATAGAATTATATAGCAATAAAACAATTTCAACAGGAAATTCAACCTTGAATTTAAAGTATTTTGAGATTAAAAGTCCTAAACATAATCCGGCCAAATATCCTAACAAAAACGAGAGAGGATCTACCACATATCCTAAAGGAAGTATTTTAACATTTCCATACAAATATAAATAAACAGCACTAACTATTGGTAAAGATGTATTCACTATTACAAAAAATTCTCCGCGATTTTGTTTTAATAAACTACCTACTATATATGCACACATACAAGAGAAATTACAAATTAAAAATAAAGCTATTATTGAGCTCAAAACTATTTCTAAATTTATTTCTGAAACTTTTTGAGTAGAACTGTCAGTAAAAAATGCAGTACATGGAGCAATAAATGGATCTGCTGGATATCCTAACCTAAATACTAATATTCCTATTAAACCAGAGATTATGAACCAAATATTAATTCCGCACACAAAAGATGCCAAAATTAAAATAAAAATGTTTAACCAAGAAGGAAATATTTTTATAAATAATAAAGGAACTGTAAAAAAGGCAATTATAGGAGATATATATACTAATTTTTCCCAATCTCTAAGCGAATTTCCAATAAAATATGGGTTATTAATTCCTAAAATAGATGAAAAATGAATCACAAGAATTATCCAAACTCCATAAACTAACCCAATTTCAACATCATTTAAATAATTAAGCAAAAAAGTAGGAAATATAAAAACCATAGCAAACAAAATTGTAATTAAGATTTTTAACATTAATATAATTATGGGAAATAAAGGGTTAAATGCTATAGGTTGGTTACTAAATTTCATAGTAGGGCCACTAGCTATAGCAGTTCCTTTATACCTATACGTTTCGAAAAAAGACAAATTTTCAAAATACCATCTAGGCCAAATGGCTATGCTATATATTATAGGAATAATCTTCAATTTTACAATATTTGTTTTAGGTGTCATCGGATTCTTTACTTTCATATTCTTAATAGGAATATTATTTATAGGAATAGCGGTTTTACTAGAAATAGTTTACCTATTCATTTGGTTTGTATTTGTAATTTTAGGAGCTTATTATGCATGGGAAGGTAAAAAAGAAATCCCTATATTATATGATATCTCTAAAATATTAATTGAAAAATTATAGGTGATTAATATGGGAGTTAGACCAGCAAGATGTTATAGAAGATTAAAGAGAGCATATACTAGAGTTTCAAGAAGAGTTCCTTCAAAAAATTTCATTCCAGCAGCTCCTCAACATACTAGAATTCAAAGATTTGTATTAGGAGATCCAAGAAAACAATATGAAAAAGTTGCATATATAATAGCAACTGAGAAAGTAAATATCAGAGATAGAGCAATTGAAGCTTGCAGACAAAAAATCGTCAAAGCGCTAGCACCAATTAAAGATAAATATTGTTTGATTGTAAGAGTATATCCTCATCATATATTAAGAGAAAATAAGATGGCTACTGGAGCCGGAGCTGACAGAATTTCTCAAGGGATGAGTCACCCATTTGGAAAGCCAATTGAAAGATCAGTCAGAATTAAAAGACCAACAGTGCTATACGAAATAAGATACAATGGTGATGACAAATATGTTATGGAAGCATTTAGAAAAATCAAACCAAAACTCCCATGTGAAATTAAATTAGAAATTAAAAAATGTTAATTCTCAAAACATTT
>CAZNYH010000024.1:0-6815 GCA_964577235.1 uncultured archaeon
GGCTTTCTTGTTATGGCTTTTACAAATTTTGGTTTTAAAATTTTCTTTAGTGTTTTTTCAATATTTTCTGCTCCGATTGAGATTAGAACATCAGATCTTGGGGCTTTAAATTCCATTTTTGTCAAACATTCTGTGATTAATTCTGCATCTTCCCAGGATAACTTGCTTGGAGGTTTTTCTAAAATATAAGCATTATCTTTTAACATTTTTTTTAGTTTTTCCAATGTGTTTTTTGAAGTACTGGCCAAATCTTTAACAATCATATCTCCCACAGTTTTTGCCTTTGTAATTTCAGCTAATGCAATTAAATCATAAGTTTTAATCATCGCTGGGTGCAATTTTGCTTCTTTTTTAGGGCTGATAATTTCATTAGTAGTTCTTTCCCATTTGTGGATTGTTCCGTCAGGCTCAACAAATGTAATTGTTGCATGAGGGTTTGCAATAGCTGTCCTTTTTAAATATTCATATACAGAAGATTTACCTCTAACATATTGTAATTCTCCAAAGTATCCTGAAATTAAAAGTCCTTTGAATTTACCTTCATATTCTTTACAATTTAACACTACTGGTTCGTTTTTTTTAGAGATCGTCAATTCCATTTCAAAAACTTTTCCATTTCTCCCTGATTTTATAAATATTGGTTTTCCTGTTGTAATTAAAGAGTACATTGTACATGCTGCTGCTCCAATACCTTGTTGTCCTCTTGAGACATAAAATCTGTGGAATTTAGTTCCTGTCAATAATTTCCCAAAAGCTTTTGGAGCTAATTCTTTTGAAATCCCTGGTCCATTATCTTGAACAGAGATTTTATAAACACCTTCTTTTCTAGTTTTTTTAATTTCTACTTTTATTTCAGGTAAAATATTTGCTTCTTCACAAGCATCTAATGAATTCGTAACGAATTCATGAACTAATACTACTAATGCTTTTTGTTTTTGTGCTAATCCTAGCATTTGCATATTCTTCTTAAAAAATTCAACTATTGAGTATTCCCTGAAATCTTTATGAATATCCATTAAAAAATATCGCCATTATTAATTATGTTACATTACCTTAATCCATATTACTGGTTCAATAAATTTTGGGATAGGATTAAAGAAAAAATTCCAGAAGAATATCAAAAAATTACTTATGAACTTTTAGAAACAGGTTACACAATAATTTTGTTTATAATAATTTATAAATTTTTAGAATTTATTGGGATTTTTATTCATGTAGTTCCAACTCCATCAATGGAGCCTACTATTAACGTGGGGGATATTGTAATTGGAATAAGAAGTGATATTAATACGATTACTATAAATTATTGCCCTAAAGGAGAAAAAATTGGCGAGTATATATTAATAAATCCGGATGATTACTTTAAAGATGGATATTTGATTTTAGGAAATAAAAAAATAAAATATGAGAAAACAGGAGATATAGCATTTTATCAATCTCCTAATGTTTTAATAGTTCATAGAGCAATTGCAAAAATTATTTGCAATGGAAAAGAATATTATATTTTTAAGGGAGATAATGATAAAACTAATCCTACAGTAGATCCCTATCTAGTTCCAAAAGACAAGATTATTGCCAAATATTTATTCAGAATTCCATTGTTGGGATATCCAAGAGTATTAATATATTATATATTTGGAGTTTGACTTCCTATTAAATTATATATATCGTTATGATTTTAAAATAAAGTTATGACTTTGGTTTGTCCTTCCTGCGGAGCAGAACTTGGGGATGTAGAAGATGGAAAAATCCAATGTCCCAAGTGCAATGAAGAACTTTATGTTATTGAAGGAGAAGTTTATCCTTTATATGTTGAGTGCCCAGAATGCGGAGCAACAATAGAAGTTGATTACGAATTGTTGGAGGCTTATTGTGAAGAATGTGGAAGTGAGTTTACAGTTGATCTTTTAGGAGATGGAAAAGTAGAGTTAGAAAAAGTAGAAGAAGATGAAGAAGAAGATGAAGAGTCATAAATTAAATATTACAACCACTTTTTCTTTAAATAATTCTTCTGCGCATTTTCCGACAATAAAACAACAATCAACTGATTTTATAATCTTTCTTAATTCTTTTAAGGTTATTATTTCTCCTTTAAATTGTTTTTCAGAAATTTTTATAATAACATCTTTATATTTTATTTCTGAGTTTATTAATTCAACATCACAAGCAAATAAGAAAAGTTTATTGTTTTTTTCTATTATCTTAGCATATATTTTCATTATAAACAAATATTTATGGAATTTAAAAAAGAACATTTTAAAATAGCTGATGCTTTATATGAAGGGTTTCATACCATAAATGAAATCTCTGAATTTACAGGAATTGAAAAGAAAGAGGTAGAAAATTTATTAAATGAGTTAGTAGAAACAGGAATAGTCAAAAAAATAAATGATAAATATTGCTTAAGAAGGACTGTTTTAGTAGCTAAAAGTACGAAAAAAAACAAAATTTGCGTTCGAGTTACTTTTGAAGTTATGGGTAATTCTGAAAAAGACATCAAAAATGCTATAGAAGAAATTGTTAAAATTTTAGAAAATCTTGACTGGATAAAAGTAAATTACTTGGATAAAGTTATAGAAAAAGATTCTGGATTCGTAGATGTTGACATTGAGTTAAATTCGTTTATAGACTTATTTAGATTGGTTTGGTGGATGGCACCTACATATATTGAAATTTATCACCCAAAAGAGTTTAAAATTTCCGCTTTGGAATTGCAAGAAGGTTTAACAATGTTATCTCAAAGACTGTTAAATTTAACTGTAGCTTATTTTATGGAAAAACTCAAGAAGTAATTTCTCCGTATCCCCATAACCATAATCTTTGATCTCTAATTAGTATAGCTACTTTTCCGTAAGGTACTACTGGTGCATTTAATTTTACTCTTAAAGTATCTCCCTTATGAGTAATAATCCCTTCTCTTGATAAAGCACCTACAACAACAGTAATTTTATCTCCAACTTTTAAATCTTTATCAATTTTAAATACTTTTCTCTCTAATTTTTCATAAGTTATTTCAATTTCATTTGTTGGCTCTGGTAAAAATCCCGGAATTGAAACTAACTGCCCCTTTAATCTGCTTTTAGATGCTAAAGCAGGATCTATTTTGGTCTCAATTCCTAATAATCCCCCTGGAGTTGCTTCTTCTAAAAAATCAGTTCCAGAAGATATTGAAACTACCTCAGTTTCTATTGGTTTTCCCATCCAAGGTGAAATTTCAATAGAGTCTCCTACTTTTATTTTTCCTTGAATTACAGAACCTCCTAATACACCTCCTCTTAATTCTTTTCCAGGTGTTCCTGATAAATTCACGTCAAAAGATCTTATAACAGGCATTAAAAATGGTTTCTTTAAATCTCTTTCAGGTGTGGGTATTGTAGTCTCAATCGCTTCAATAATGTATTCTTTATTAATCTTGTAGTGGGCTGAAGTTGGAATCACGGGCACATTTTCATATCCTAACTCAGAAAGAAAATTTACTATTTCTTCATAATTTTTTAAAGCATCTTCTTTAGATACCAAATCTATTTTATTTTGAATAACTACAATATGCTTCACTCCATTTATTTTTGCTGCCATAAGATGCTCATAAGTTTGGGGTTGAATTCCTTCATTTGCCGCAATAATTAATAAAGCCCCATCCATAACTGCTGCTCCTGAAAGCATTGTTGTTAATAATTCTTCATGTCCAGGTGCATCTACAAAAGATACTCTTCTAGAAATTTTAGTAGGTTCTCCACACTTTTCACAATAATCTTCCGTAGTATAAAGTTTACATTTTTCGCAATATTTAAAAATGGCATCTGCATATCCTAAATAAATTGAGATTCCTCTTACAATTTCCTCTTCAAATGTGTCAGTCCATTTTCCTGTTAGCATATGGGTAATTGAAGTTTTTCCGTGATCTACATGTCCTATTACGCCAATATTTATTTCTGATTTTTTTGGTTTTTTCATTAAAATTTTATTAACAAAATTTTATATTTTGATTGTCATTTTTTCTTTTTTTCTTAAAACATTTGAAACAAAATGCTTTATTGTAGATATTGAAGTAGGAATTAAGTAAAGTAATAGGAGATAAGGGAATATTACAAATGAAGATTTTTTAGTGTCTTCGTAAAAAATTTTTTTAGAAATTTTAGATAATACTCCATAAGTTGCTATATTTATTGGTATTGCTACAAATGGTGAAAAAACCCAAGGTAATAAAAAAATTACTAATGATGAAATTGTGGACACAGTTATGAAAATAGGCACTGCTTTAAATCTTTTTTCCTCTATTTCTAGAGCTCCTTTTGTCCATCTCATTGTTCTTTTTATTATTCCTAACATATTATCTGGAATTTTTTTATAAATATGTAAATCGTGCACTGCTACTTTTATATTTTCTTTTTTCATAACTCTGAAACAAAATTCAGTATCTTCTGCATAGTGTGGTTTAAGTTTATGTGTTTTAATTAGAGTAGTTCTTACAATTAAACCTGAAAGTGCTAAATTTATAAATCCAAACCTTTCTAGATATGTAGTGGCGTATTTTATTCCATAATTTGATTTTGCTAAATCCTCAGCAATTTCTCTTTCAAATTTTTGGTGCCAATTTTCTCCAGTAGGAATTAAACAGTTAGGGCATATTATATCTGCGTCATAAAATTTCTCTAAATAATTTTCAGGTATGTAATCTCCAGGGTGTAAAAACATCACATATTCTGTATCTACTTTATCAATTATTTCATTTATATCTTCTGATTTATTAGTTCCTGAGGCTATATAATAATTTACGCCGTATTTTTTAGCAAGTTCTATATATTTTGGGTTAACGTCTTCTTTGTTTAATAACATAATAACCTTTTTTCCTTTTATACTTTTTAATGTAATTTCTAAATCCGTAGGGTTTGCATTTTTTACAGGTACTATAATAGTTAAAGATTTTGGATTGGATGGAATTTTTACTATGCTTACAGGCATTATTATCAATACTGTACAGAAATTATATATGAATTCAAAGTTAAACTTATATATATAAGTTTTTAATTTATTAGCAAAATTATATATATTGTTACATATTAAATTTATCATCGGGCGCGCAATGCGGCCCTGAGAATTCTCTCAGGGTCAAGGGGGCGGAGGGCTAACGCCCTGCAGGCCGAAGGCTTACGCCATCCCGTTAGGTGTAAGCCTGCGGCGTAACTCCAGGTGACCCTGCTGGCGGCCACCCCTATCCGGCTCCGACTAAGCCATGCAAGTCTTGGGGAGGGGCCGCCCTCCCCGGCGTACGGCTGAGTAACACGTGGCCAACCTACCCTCGGGAGGGGAATAACCGCGGGAAACTGCGGGTAATTCCCCATAGGGGAGGACTTCTGGAAGGGGTTCTCCCCGAAAAGGGCCCGGACGATGCTCCGGGTACCGCCCGAGGATGGGGCCACGGCGGATTAGGTTGTTGGTGGGGTAACAGCCCACCAAGCCGACGATCCGTAGGGGCCGTGGGAGCGGGAGCCCCCAGAGGGACACTGAGACAAGGGTCCCAGCCCTACGGGGTGCAGCAGGCGCGAAACTTCCGCAATGCCCGAAAGGGTGACGGAGGGAGCCGGAGTGCCGTGTGGGTAATATCCTGCACGGCTTTTCCGGGGTGTAAAAAGCCCCGGGAATAAGTGGGGGGCAAGTCGCGTGGCAGCCGCCGCGGTAACACGTCGCTCCGCGAGGGGTGGCCGAGAATATTGGGCCTAAAGGGTCCGTAGCCGGTTGGGTAAGTCCCCGGTTAAATCGGGCCGCTTAACGGCTCGACTGCCGGGGATACTGCCCAACTAGGGACCGGGAGAGGCCGGGGGTATTCCCGGGGTACCGGTTAAATGGGTCGATCCCGGGAGGACCAGCAGTGGCGAAGGCGCCCGGCTGGAACGGGTCCGACGGTGAGGGACGAAGGCCAGGGGAGCAAACCGGATTAGAGACCCGGGTAGTCCTGGCTGTAAACGATGCGGACTAGGTGTTGGGCAGACTTAGAGTCTGCCCAGTGCCGAAGGGAAGCCGTTAAGTCCGCCGCCTGGGGAGTACGGCCGCAAGGCTGAAACCTAACGGGATTGGCGGGGGAGCACTACAAGGGGTGGATGGTGCGGTTCAATTGGATTCAACGCCCGGAAACTTACCGGGGGAGACAGCAGGATGAAGGTCAGCCTGAAGGGCTTACCTGACGCGCTGAGAGGTGGTGCATGGCCGCCGTCAGCTCGTGCCGTAAGGTGTCAGGTTAAGTCCTGGAACGAGCGAGACCCGCGCCCCTAGTATGCCAGCGGCCCTCTCGCATCTGCGAGAGGGGACCGGGCACTCTAGGGGGACTGCCGCCGTAAGGCGGAGGAAGGTGCGGGCGACGGCAGGTCAGTATGCCCCGGTATCCCCACGGGCTACACGCGCCATACAATGGGCGGGACAGCGGGATGCGACCCCGAAAGGGGGAGCTAAGCCCCAAACCCGCCCCCAGTGCGGATCGACGGCTGGAACTCGCCGTCGTGAAGGTGAAATCCCCAGTAATCGCGCCTCAACATGGCGCGGTGAATACGTCCCTGCTCCTTGCACACACAGCCCGTCAAGTCACCCAAATGGGCTTTCGGTGAGGACCTCTCTTCATGGGAGGTTCAACCCGGGGGTCCGTGAGGGGGGCTAAGTCGTAACAAGGTATCCGTAGGGGAACCTGCGGATAGATCACCTCCAAATAAATAAAAAAGCTCCAACCTCTCTTGAGCACTTCTTTTTATTTTTATTATTAGATAGTTAGAATTAGATACTTAGATATACAGAATTAATTTACATTATAAATTATAGAATTAGCA
>CAZNYH010000025.1:0-13487 GCA_964577235.1 uncultured archaeon
TATAAAACTTCTCCTTGTGATTTTCATTAATATATATAAAATGTATCTAATATTTGGGAACTTATAATAATATTTTAAAATTTTTAAGATTAAATAATGTATGTGTTTTCTTTTGGAGGTTCGTGCTTAAAGAAAAAATACGTTGTTAATTTCAAAAAATTCTTAAAAAAGATAGATAATTATATCATTGTAGTTGGAGGTGGAAAAATTGCAAGAGAAAGGATAAAATTATTAGAAGAATTTGGAGTTTCAAATACTGAATTAGATGAAGTAGGAATTTATGCGACAAAGTTAAATGCAATAACTTTGTCCAAAATCTTTAAAATTCCGTATATAGAAAATTATTGGGAAGTCAAGCCAAATTGTGTGTGCCCTGGATTTATTCCAGGAACTACAACAGATTTTTGTGCTGCTATTCTAGCAGAAAAATTTGATGGAATATTTGTTAATTTAACAGAAGTTGGAGGAATTTATACAAAAAATCCTAAAAAATATTCAGATGCAAAGTTAATTAAAAATATTTCTTTTGAAGAACTTGAAAAATTAAATATTCCTTCAAAGCCAGGAATGAATTTTCCAATTGACCAAATGGCTGTAAAAATAATTTCAAGATCAAAAATAAAGACAATAATAATCAAACCAACTTATAAAAATTTAATTGATATGCTTAAAGGCAAAGTTAATGGGACTGTAATTAGTTAAAATTTCCTAGATTTTAAACATATATTACCATAACTTCAGGAGGACAAAGGAACCTTATGGGAACTAAAGTAGTTCCTATTCCTCGAGTAATAATTAATTTCTTGCCGTTTACTTTGAATATTCCTGCAGGTCTTAAAAAACTGAAGAATATTATTTGTCCTCCATGTGTATGACCTGCTAAAACAATTTTTGAAGTTACATATTTTATATCTTTTGGATTATGAATGATGCTTATATCACAAGTTTTATCTTGTTTTTTTGGGTTTAATCCATCTAATCCATAAAAACAAACGCCTTTATAATAAAAATATTGATTTCTTAATACAGTTACTCCAATATTCTTTAATTTTTCTATTTCTTTTTCACTACACACTTGTGAATAGTAGTCCCAATAACCACAAACCATGATTACTTTACCATATTTTGCCAATTCTTTAAAAAAAGTTTCGTATTTATCTTCTAAATGTCTAAAAGAAGCAATATCGCCCCCAACAACTATTAAATCTGGTTTTTCTTTTTTAATTATTTCTATAATTTCATTATATATAAAGGGTAAAGTGTAAATGTGAAAATGCAAATCAGAAATAAAAACTATTTTTAATTTATTTCCATAATTTAGATGTTTTACTTCTAATAAAAAATTTGTTTCGATAAAAGAATAAATTAAAAATGTTGTAACTAAAACAAAAATGATAAAAATTATTATTTCTTCAGTACTCACAATCGTCATCATTTTATCAGCCCTGCGTGGTGTCATCATAAAAAATATAAGAATATAATGAAAATAATCGAAAAAGGTTCAGAAGCAATAATCAAAGAGTTTTGTTTTTTGGGCAAAAAATTAATAGTAAAAGAAAGGAGAAAGAAACAATATAGAAAAAAAGAAATAGATGAATTTATCATAAAAAATAGAACTAAAATTGAAAGCACAATATTGATTAAATTAAAAGAAAAAATCAATACACCTGGAGTTTATTATTTTTCTCCAAAAAAAGGGATTATCGTGATGGAAAAAATCGAAGGTATTAATTTAAGAGATTATCTTCTATCTAAGAAAAATCCCAAGAAAATGATTATTAGATTGGCAAAAGAAATTTCAAAATTACACTCTCTAAAAATAGCCCATGGAGATTTAACAACAGCCAATATAATCTTAAAGGGAAGGAAATTATATTTTATAGACTTTGGTTTGGGAAAAATTAACGCTAATCTAGAAGACTTAGGAACTGATTTATTATGTTTTAAAAAATCTTTTATAGCAACTCATGGAGAAAAATTATGGAAAATTTTTGAAAAACATTATGCTCACAAAGAAATTTTAAAGAAAATGCATGAAATAGAAAAAAGAGCAAGATATTATTAACCTTAATTTTAGGCAAAAAATATATATATAATTTCATAAATACAAATTAATGAAGTGCGAAAAACTTCTTGAATTTACAAGAGAAATTCTAAAAAAACTTCCAGAATATTCAGAAGATATTACAACAATTAAATCGCTTTTAGAATTTATTGAAAAACATTCATCAAAATTCGGATTTTTAAGCCAAATTTTGGATAGGGATTTTTTTGAAATGATTATTAAAAAGATAGAATCTTCTAAAAATCATGAATGCAAGAATTTATTGGCAAAAATATTTTTCTGGACGATTTCAGTACCTCCTACAAAATGGAAAGTAGAAGATGTGATTAAATTAACAGATACTTTCTTGAAATGGGAGATAAATATAAAAGAGCCTCCTTTATTTGAAAAAATACATAAAGAAGGATATAAAGCAATATTAAAATCATGGATAAAGTTTTGTATTGATTTAGATAATCCAAAAGAAACAGTTGAACGTTTAAGAATAATTAGTGAATTTTGTTATAAATATCCAGAAATAGCAGTAGAAGTTCTGGATAAAGATTTCTTTAAAGAAATACTGAATTATATCGAACGTTTAAGTTGGAAGATAAATCAAAGTGTAAAAATAAGGGCTGAAGGAGTTCTTCCACAATGTCTTTTAGAAATAGAACACATTACTGTTGATTTATTTTGGGTTTTAGTAGAAAATGGATTTAAAGATTGGGACTTTGAACACGTAGAATCTCTTGTAAAAACATTTTTAAAGTGGAATTTGAAACCAAAAGGAGAAGGATTTATATTTAAAATGATAATGAGAGAAGAATTATGTAGTCCTGATGTTTTTCAAAATATTTTAACTATTTGGATTAAAAAGATAAAACTGGAAAAGATTGATTTAAAAATTTTGTTAGAATCTTCTGGTTGGATATATTACAATATTTGGTTAATTGATAACATTATAGAAAAACACTTTTGTAAAGAAAAAGTTTATGGATTAAATTTAAAAGAATTACTTATAATTTTAGGAGTAATAAAAGGTATAAAACAAGAAAGATTAAAAGAAATGGTAGATTATTGGTATGATGATCTGAAAAATACTGATAACTTTCTTGTGCTTTTGATATTGGTAGGACTTGGATATGAAGTTAATTTAAAAGCACAATATGATCTTTCTGCATTAGAATCTAAATATTTATGTGTATTCGCTGAAAAATTAAATTATTATTTGAAAGATAAATCTCGTTTTGAAGATATTTTAAATAAAATTAAAATATGTGGTTCTGAATATGATAGGGATTTTATCTTATTAAAGATTGGGTATAAAATATTAGACAATGGAAAAATAACATTAATCAATTAGTGCTGTAAAAAATTATTTGCGCTTATATCCAATATAGTATAACATGTTTTTTCTACTTCACATTATTATGGGTGTTTACTAGATTAATTATAAATGAAATAAACAATTAAAAACCATTCTAACATTAATATTTATAAAATTTTTGGATTAACTCCTTTTTTAATTAAAAGTACTACTGCTGATTCTTTTTGTTCATCATAATATTCGTAATTATCCAGATTCTTTAAAATTTCTAAAGCAAACTCTTTAACTTCCTCGTGAAATGGCATATTTTCTTTTGATAGTCTTTCTCTTGAATATCCTACGTGCATGTAACCTTTTACTTCAATGAATTGAGGTTCCATTAAAGATATCAACTCTGCATATTTTTCTGGAAATATCATATTATATCCTTTTACGCAAGTAATTCTTATTACTTTTCTTCCTTTGTATTTTTTTAATTCTTCTAAAGTATTTAAAATCTTTTCCCAAGAGTTTTTAACCAAAGGTCTTTGTAGTTTTTTATGAATTTCTTCATTTGGAGCAGAAAGAGATAAATATAATTGAGTTGGTTTGCATTTTAAAATTTTTTCAGTGTTTATTCCGTTAGTTACTAGAAATGTAGTAAATCCTTTTTTGTGATATTCCTCTATAAGTTCCTCTATATATGGATATATTGTAGGTTCGCCTGCTAATGAAATTGCTACATGTTTTGGATTCCATAATTCTTCAAATGGAACTTTTAATTCTTTTTCAATCCCTTTAAAACCCACCACTAACTCTCTTTGTAATTCTATAGATTTTTCCACAATTTCTTTTGGTTCTAACCATTCAGGTTCTGGACACTCATCATAGTATCTCCAGCAATACAAACATCTATTTTGGCACCAAAAGATAGATGGTGTCATTTGCAAGCATCTATGTGATTGTATTCCATAAAATTTTTCCTTATAACAACATCTTCCGTATCTTGCTTTTTCTTTCAACCAATAACATGTCTTTACTCCAAGACATTTATATATTTTATATCCTGCATTTTCTAATTTTGAGATAACGTCCATAAATTTAAATTATGTGAAATTTATTAATGGAAGTGCTTAAAGAATGGAATCTAAAATTAAAATTAGTTAAAACAAAAACAGGAAGTTTGTTATATTTAATTGAACTCGACAAAGACCATTTTTTTATAGAGCAAAATCCTTTTAAAAAAAGTAAATATGGAGAAGCATATCGAAAATTAAAGCAAAATTTCAAAGAATTTTATATGCTATGGGAAATTAAAAATAATCAATATACTGGAAATTTATTGGTAGGTTCTATTTTAAGAAAAGAAGAAATAGATTCATTTATAAGAAAAGTTGCTGAAGATGAAGAATTTATGAAGTATGAAGACATCAAAGACGAGGAGGAAAAAGAAGATATATGGAAGAGCATTAATTATAATCCTTTGTTAGAAGATTAATTAGCTTTTATGAGTGATAAAAATAGCAATTCCTAAGGCCAAAACGCCCAATCCTAAATAAAATAAATCCAAGGAATTGGTGTATTTCATATAAACTGCACTCCTAAAAAAAGTTAAAATTAGGACCATTATCACGACTTTTGCAATTTTGTTTTTTAATTCATCTAAATTTTTAACTCCTAAAGCAGGAGATTCTCTTAATAGAGCAGAAAATTTAGGGTTATGGATGAATAAACTATATAGCCCAGTAGCAAATAAAATTAAAATAGTAGAAATTAAAAAAATGTCCACAGCTCCTATTATTTTCAAAAGCACTTCATTTCTTAATGTCAATAAATCTATTTTCCCACTTAAATAATCATTTATCGTAAATAAACTACCAACTATTTCTAAAAACCCAACTACAATTAAAATCCCAACTGCGATTAAAGTTATTATTGAGCAAAAAGGAATTATGTTCCTACTCCAAAGCAAAATTTTTTCTATAAGTCTCATTAAATATTTATTGATAAGTAAAAAGACAATAATCTTTTTCTCTTATTAAAGAAAACTTGTTTCCTTTTTTGCAAAGACAATAAAAATGATAATTATTTATGTATATTTCACAAAAGTTATAATCACTTATTTTACAATTGTTGTCTTTCATCGAATAATAATTTCTATCTATTTTAAAATAATAATTATTTTCGTCACATAAGTAAGCAGGTCCTACTATTTTGTAATTAAAATTGATTTTTTCTTCGTTGTGTTTTGGTTGGATGTAATACAAGTAAGATAATATGAGAGAACCAACTAATATAAAAACAAAAACAGTTTTGATGTTTTTCATTAGTATTTTAAACTAAAAGCCCTTTATATCTTCTGATTTTTCTTCTTAATCTTTTGTCAAATGTTAAAACATAATATTCTTTAGATAATTCTAACAAAACTTTATCTGCTCTTCCTTCAACATTTAATATTTTGCAATTGTTTTTTATCCACTCAAATGCAACTTTAGCATAAATTTTTTCTTTTAAACTCCTGGTTGATATTTTTTCTAACTCATTTATAACTGCCTTTGGCACATAAAATTCACAAGAACCTATTTTAGACATAGCATATCTCTTCAAATCTAATTTTTTTGGCACTATATATAACAAAGCATTTGTGTCTACAATTACTTTTTTCATATTTTTATAATGGACATTGAAAGAATAAAGCGATATATTTGTGGAGACATTGTTTGTTCTAAATCACCTGGATTAACTATGCGAAAATGGAGAGAATTTTTTGGATTTTCGTTAAAAGAAATTTGTGATAAATTAAATATAGCACCACCAACTTTAGTAGGGTATGAAAAAAATAGAAGAAAATCACCAGGGGCTCAATTTGTTTTAAAATTTGTAGAAACTTTAATAGAACTAGATATCGAAAAAAATTCAGGGGAAAAATTAAAAAAATTAAACTTTTTATATGGTTTGCCTCTTGAAAATTTAGAATTTTGCAAAATAAAAGATTTTTCTATTCCTGTAAGATGGGAGGAATTAAAATCCAGATTAAAACTTGAAGAAGTAGTAAAAAAAGAAATAGAGTATATATATGGATATACTTATTTAGATGCTGAAAAGGCAGCCTTGTATATAGATCCTCATAACTATGTGAAATTTTATGGGAGAAATCCAAACAGATTATTTATTTTTGATAATGTTGAAAATGGAAAAACAGCAATGATGGCTGTAAGAATAGGAAAGTATGTTTCATTTATGGTACCTTCAATAGTGATATTATTAAATATTGATCAAGTTCACCCATTTGCGATAGAGATTGCTAAATCAGAAGGGATAGGATTGTATGTAGGAAGTAGCAAAGTGTTAAAAATTTTGGAAAAATATGATTAGTCTTCTTTAACTATTACAATTTCAGCTGCTGATTTTACATTTTCATAAGGAATTGCTTTTTCTTTAAATATTCTAACTAATTCAGTTGGAGATTTGTTTTCTATTGGAACTAAACATAAAAAGGCAATTTGCTTTTCTAAAAGATCAAGAACTACATCTTCTACTGTGCCTATGTACTTACCTTTTTCAGTATATATTTTCTTCCCTAACAAATCACTTACTCTTAGTTCCATAAATAGTATAAGATATTTTAGATATATAATTGATTTTGATAATTATTTAATGGCAGTGCACGGTGAAAGGTATAGCATTTTAGGAGTTTTAATAGGAAAAGAAGTAATAACTAATAGAGGAGATCGAGTAGGAACTCTTTCTGATTTAATTTATGACAGTGAAACAGGAAAGTTATTATATTTGGTTGTGAATGTTTTTCCTGGAAGCAAAATTGCTGAAAGAAAAGGATGGAGAGGCGAAGTTAAGTTACCTGTAAATTGTTTGTTAGACATTGGAGATGTTATCTTGGTTGATGAAAGAATTATTGAGATGTAGATTTGCATATGTACCATTCTCTATCATCTATTTTTATTGGATTAAAACCATTTAGTCTGCAATAGATAGCTCCTCCTTCAGCGCGACCATATCCATTCACACATGCTGCAACTTTTCCATGTGGATTTATAATGCCAAGAACTGCATCGTTTCCTAAACTGTAATCGTCAGCTAATTTTTCTATAGAGATACATCCGTTATCAAAAGAAACTTTATATATCACGTCGTAATTATTGGTTTCTATCCATCCTTTTGCATCATCTTCTGCTAAAATATAACATGTATTATCTGCGCATACGCTAGCATAATAAAATCTTGAGTTTGGATCCTTATAATTGCTTGTCACATATGGGTAATATGTTTTACCATTTAGATTGATTGGTGGTCCTACCCAAATTACTCTACCTTCGAGTTGAACTGGTATCGCAGCATAAGCATACTTTCCATCATATCTTTTAAATAAGTTAAATTCAATTTCATAATTTTCTATTTTGACTTTTAATGTAGGTTTATCAAATACATATGTATTTGAATAATGATAAATTGGAATTTCGTCTTTATAAATGGTATCTTTAATTTTCACATCCTCCATTGTGCATTCCAATTCAATCTTATCTATTTCAGATGTAATTTTTATCTTTTTACCTGAATATTTTTCTACGTTGTACTCATGAGATGAATAATCATATTTACCAGCATATATTTGACAGTTCCAACTATCATCAACATCTACGATAGTTGCAGGAATATTTGGATCAAATGTAATTTTATAAGGCTTTTTTCCATAATATTTAATGTACATATCCTTATAAATAATAGAGAAAGGCTCCTTTTTATTTGTAATACTTAAAGTGTATGTATAGTATGTTTTTCCTTCAGTAATTTTTGTTGTTGAGCTTTCAAGAGTTAAGTTACTTAGGTTCCCTCCACTTATTTTATCATCATAATCAAAAGATAATGTTTTGTTGTAAAAATCAATAATAATATTTCTTGCTTTGTTGTATTCAATAATTTGTGTTTTTTCTTTTTCTTCCTCACTCTTGGGGCCTTTAATGTTTATTTTTGGAGTTAAGTTATTTAATTTGATTGCTAATTCATAATTTTCTATGTTGGAACCTTTAACGTAATCATCTAAGTTTATGTGGCTATATTTAACATTTAGAACACAATTTCCTTTAAATGCAATATAGTTGTTGTCTATTTCATATAAACAAATTGTAGTATTATCTTTAGAAATTTCCACAAAATTTCCAAACCACCCTATTCCGTAATTTAAATTACCATGTTGCATATATTGTTGGATCCAATTTTTAACTTCATTTGAATTTTCGAATACTATTACTTTATTTACAATACTACTTTTAGACTCTATAGTGCGATATTTTTCTTCATGATCAGTTGATAATTTATATCCTATTGTGCTCTTACAATCATTATTATTAAAACATAAGCTATTAACGTTCATACCTCCTATATATGGATAACTTAAATGATATTGCTCTGGTTTTTCTATTAATCCTTCTAATGAGATTTCAACATTGTCTGGTAAATTTTCCTCAATAGTTTTTAAATCGAAATCTTTTAATAAACTATTGCTATCTTCGGCTCTAAACTTAAGTTCATAACACTTTCCATTTTCCTTATATTTTACAGATAACCATTTTCCATCATATGAGATTCCGTCACATTCACTTGAAGTCCCTCTGTCTACTACATAATCTAAATAATCAACATATAATGCTTTCATGTAAGGAATAATGATTTTACCAGATTCATATCTCTTTTCCTTACTTACATAAAATACAGGATTTCCAAATTTAAATGGTTTTAATTGCCAACCATTGACATTAATATCCTTATTATATAAATCACTCAACAATTTTTTGTAGTTAATTAACTTTAACCCTTCTCCTGAAATTGTAATTGAGTCATTTATTAATTGATATCCATTTTCAGGTTCAAACTCAACTTTTACATTTACAAGTTCTTTAACGACAATTTTATCTCCTGTTTGGAATGCCTTATCTAAAATTATTCCTTCTTTATCCCAACCACTGTCTAATTTAATTGGAACATCATAGTGTCCATCTGGTTTTTTGTATGTTAATTGAACGCTTTTTATTTTTGCATAAGGGCTTAAATCTTCACATTTTATATTGAACTTATCTAATCTACATACATCGTTTTTTATCTTTACTTTCTTGCTTTCTATTTCAAATTCTTTCTTACCACATATTATTTTGTCAAAAACCAGAACTAAACCTTTTTTATTCCATTTTTCTTCACAACTTTTTGATTCTATCTTAACTGGAATTTCTGATTTGAAGTTATATTTATCTTTGTAGATGCATTCATAAACTGCTTTTAAGTTTGTTATCCTATCAATATTTTCTTTAGAAATATTACACATAGATGAACCACATTTAAATCCAGAGAAAGAGCATTCGCAATTGTCTCCACAATCAGCGGTTAAAGGTACTGCACTTTCTGAGTCAAGATATTTTACTTCTTCATTATATAGATATTTATACACTACTGGATTTGCATTTACTTTTCTTAAGAATTTCTTCAATTTTATTTTGAAATTGTATGTTATATCTTGAATTTCAATATCGTTAGTGTACAACTTTCCAGTTAAGGCACATTCAATTTCTTTATCTTCGCTATAATATTCTTTTCTTTTTCCAGTGAATTTTATTTCATTTTCTGAAATAGTTGGATTTTTGATTTCAATAGAATCTCCACAATCAATTTCTAAATCCTTAATTTCATATTTATCTTCAAATCCATATGGATATTCTACCTTTATGGCAAAATTAGCTTCATCTTCTTGTAATTCATCATTTTGGATTTCAAGTTTAATTAAATCTTTTTCCTCTGGTGAAATTTCAATTTCAACAGGCTCTAAGTATTTTCCTTGGACTTTTATTGTGGTGTCTTCTAAAATTAAAGCTTCAAATTCACATTCGTTTGATTTACATTGAGTTATTTTATCATTATAATTTATTGTAATTAATCCTCCGCAATTTTCACAAATTACTTTGACTTTATTCCAGCCTTTAATAATTTCTCCTTTTATTTCAGCTTTGGTTTTTCCTGGATGTTTGAATATTAAATCTACAGTTTCTTCGTTTCCACAAGCATTTATTTTTAGTGGATAAACTTTATTTGTTGGAGTTATTTCTATCTCTGCTCCAGACATGATAGGAGTTCCATTTAAATCAACAGAAGCGCAATTTTGACACCAATAATTAATTTTTACTTTGTATTTCAAACTTCCATCAAATGAATATATGAATGGTATGTTATCATAATTGTGACAATTGCTTTCATTACAAACTTTTATTTCAAATAAACAATTTCCTATTTTTTTTCTTTGACCTTCTGAAACAATTGTGTATTTAATTTTATTTCCACAAACTTCAAATTCTATCGTTTGATCTTTTCCTTCTATTTCATCTTCTACAACGTACAAACCTCTGTCAAAATTATAAGTTTTTTCTCCTATTTTAACGTTACAATTTTGATTGTCTGAGATGATATAATACTTCACTTTGTATTTTTTTCCTTCTGTTAAGAATATAGTTTCACTAACAGGAATTTTTTCAGTGCCGTCGTAGATTTCAATATAAGAATCTTTGCTTGTTTTATCCAAAGGAACAGGATTTGGAAGTTCAATATAAATATTTTTGTTCACTTTGACTTTTTGTTTAAAGTCATAATAATTTGCTTTAATTGCTTTTATTTCAATTTCTTCTCCATTATTAGCATAATAAACATATTCTTTATCTTCACAAGGTGCACAAATAGTTTTGCCATTTACTAATATAGTATTGTATCCGTTGTTCTTAATTTTAACTTCAAACCATGGTTTGATATTGAAGTTTACAGTTTCTCCTGCTTTGAATTTTTTAGTGAAAATTCTCCCTCCATAATAAACCTTTACAGTGTATTCTCCTTCAACTAAATTATAATCAAAGCAATTTGTTTTCACCTCATATGGGTTTATTTGTTTTTGTTCTATCAAAGTGTCAGAGTAAATTTCTAATGTATATATGTCTTTTTGTTCTAAGTTAACACAAATTCTTGATTTCTTATATTTTATCTTTTTTTCTTTGGTTTTTTCATCAACATCTTTCGCGATTTTATCTAAATCGATTTCATCTCCAGAAACTTCTTTACTATATATTTTATCTCCTTTTTTGTATTCTACTTTTATTTTATCTACGTCTTTGATTTTAATTTTTTTTGTACCATCTATTTTTCCTTTCCATAAAACATTGCCTTTTTTATCTTTTAAAATTACTTCTCCTTTTCCTTTCAAAGTTATTTCTTTTGTTTTTTCATCTTTTACCCAATAATCAAAAATTACTGTTGAATCTTTTGAAGTATCTACAATTTTTTCTTTCCATTCATATCCATCGTATTTAACTTGAACTTTGTGATATCCACATTCTACTTTTGCTGAGTAATAATTACTTATTGTAATTTCGTCTCCACCATCTATCTTCAAAAGAAATTCTGATTTGTCGCTTCTAATTACTACATTTAATTCACATTTTGTTTTGAATTCAACTTCTTTTCCTTCAACTTCTTTTTCAAGTTTAATTTTATATACTTTTACCCCATCTGCCAATTCAATATCTTGAATTTTTTCTTTATATCCTTCTGCTGTTACTTTTATTGTAACTGTTTTTTTAGGTAAACATATTTTTTTATCTTCTGCTTTTTTCCAAGTTTCTTCTTTATAATAAACTTCTGCAAAAAGAGGATCTGTTATAATTTTTGCACAGTAATTTTTTTCTTCCAAATGTATTTCAGTATCTTCAAAAATGAACTCTGAAATTGGTTTGTATTTTTCATCTGACACGTAAATTTTAGCACCTTCTGGCACCCAAACCTGACCATCTTTCACTTCAAAAGTCTTTTCTGTTCCGTCAGGCAATAAAACTTTTATATATCCGTTATAAGGTTCTCCATTTGGTAAATATATTGTTACTAAGTATTTTTTTTCAGAAGACAATAAAATAAAACCACATATTCCTAATATTATGACAATTAACATTGTTGAAAATGCTAACAAGGAAGGGATTCCCTTTTCTTCAATTGGGTTTATTATTAAATCATATATTGGAAAATATTCGTTGATTTTGTCCAATATTTGATACCACTTTTCTTCGATTCCTGTTTTTACAAAAACATTTTCATAAATTTCAAGGATTTTATCCCACATTAATTAAATATTAATAAATTATTATTTGGCTTCTTTTAATTTTTTTAATAGTTCTGATACTGATTTTATAGGATATTCTATTTTTTCAAGTAATCCTTCAATTGGATGTCCATCAACATAAATTCCCTTCAATTTTTCTTTTAGGATTTCGGGAGATTCAACTGGAAAGTCAGTTCCTTTTATTCCAACTAAAACAGCAACAGCCCAAGCAGGCCCTTCTACAGCCTCAATAATAGCTTTAGAAGAAGAAACTAGTACTTTTGGTTCGTCTCCTTCTTTTAATTTTTGCAATGCTAATTTTGCTAAACCTCCAGCAGTATGTTCTTTTTCTGCTTCTTCTTTTGGAATTTCTTGATGAATCTTTTTTATTACTTTTTCAGGATCCGCTTCCAAAATTCTTTCTACAGTAGAAGTAGAAACTCCTATTTTTTCAGCAATTTGCTCTTTTGTATAGTTATGTTCTTTTAATACTACGGCATATGAAGCAACAGCCAATGATGGTAACCATGTTAAGTTTCTATATTCTACAAGTTTTTCCAAACCTCCTATTAATTCTATGGCTTTTATAAAGACTTTAAATGCTTCTTCATTTACATCTACTTCTTTAGGCTCTACGATTTTCATTAATATTATTAGGTTGCACACTAATTATATTTAGCTAAATATTAAACTGTCTACTGATGAAATTATGCCTTTTATTAAAACACCAAAAATCAACAATAATAAAACATTTATATTACTTCAACAAAATTAATAATACCACTCCGATGACGGGGCCTTAAATACCCAGCAGGAGTGGTTTTCGCCTAGAGGAAACCCAAATGCGGTGTCTCACCGGGCCGCCCGCCTGTGAATCGGAGTTTTAACAGAAAACTCCGAGGAGGTTGGAAAGCCGAAATTTTCTATGAGTCGACGAGGGAAACTGAGGTTGCACACTAATTAGTGTGCAACGTGATTATTATCTAACTCAATTTCTAAAT
>CAZNYH010000026.1:0-2372 GCA_964577235.1 uncultured archaeon
GATTCCTTTTGTTGTTAAAATCTCTTTTACTTTTTCACTTATTTTTTCTTTATACTCTTCAGCGAATTGTTTTAATTTTTTCTCATCTGATTTTGCTATTAACCACAATTCATCAGGAATTTTGTTATTTTTTACTCCATACTGCAAAGATTTACATAGAGAAATAAGTCCTCGAAGAAAACAAACTTTAGGATCATCAATGGCTTTTATTTCTGCAAAAACTAATTTATCATTTTCGCATATAGCATCTATTTCTCCAGAAACAGTATCTGTTATTATTTCTTTTCTCTTTTTAGAATAATATTCAACTTGAATTTTGAAATAAACATTTGGTTTCACTTTTTTAAAATATCTTCTTAACATTCTTATAATTTTATATTCAAATCCAAATCCTTTCGATATGTTTACCCAAAAATTTCTCTTTTTTCTACTAATTTACAAGATAAAAGTTGAAGTTCTATTGTTTCTTCAAAATTTTCCACTTCAAACTCAACATCATTTTCTTTTAAAAACTGTATAATTGTCGGCAAATCTTCTGGCAAACACGTTATTATTAATTCGCAACCAACTTTCTTAATGAAACAAATATGTCTTAAATCTCCCATGTTCTCAAGAATTTCATCCAAATTTTTTCCTTTCACTATAATTTGTTTTAGTTTTTTCATTAATATATATTATGGAAAAAACTTCAAAGTGGTTCGCTTTTTTGGTTTATTTAGCCTTTATATTAGCATTTCACACAGTAATTGTGAACTTTTGGAAAAATTTTTTAGTAAATGTTGTGTTAATTTCTTTTGTAATTTCTAATTTATTGCTAATTCCTTTAATTTACAAAAAAGAGAAAATTATTTTTGAATTAACTTTAGGAGTAAATTTTATCTATTTAATATTTCTCGCAGCCATAAATAACATTTTAGGGATAGTTTTAATATTTCCAACATTAATTTTACAATATTTTTGGAATCCTAAAAAAGAAGATTTATATGATTTTTTAGGTAAATGTTTTGGAGTTGGAAATTCAGCACTTGGATTTACTATTTTAATAGGACTATTTATTACATTTTATAACAATCCTGAAAAAATTTCAATAATTGAACAAGAATTTGTGAAAATTTACAATGATTACTTTACGAACGTTATAATAGAAATCTTTAAGTCTAACATAAATACTGGATTTAATTTAGAATTTACTGACGAAGATGTTGAAAAAATTTTGAGTGAGTATCCAGAATACAATAAATTACCAGAAGAGCAAAAACAATTAATAAAATCCCAATATAAAAAATTATTAAATTCTATCTCTGAAAAATTAAATTCAGACATTAATAAAGAATATTTGAAAAAATACTTGAAAAATTTAGAGAAAGTAATAAGAGAGCAATTTAATTTAGCAAAATTGATTGGACTTTTAAAAGAGAAAGGATATGACTTGTATTATAAATTAGCAACTTTAATAATTTCATTTATATACACATTTATATTCCAAATTATTTATATGTTTTTCGGAATTTACCGAATAATTTTAGGATTCCTAATTAAAGATTTCTTATAATATTAATTCTTCAAACCAATGTCCACATTTCTCAATTAAATAATCTCTTAATAAAATCCAACCCCCAAAAACAAAAAGAGGACTTATAAACCAGCCTATTACATGCAATATTTCAATATTAAATCCAAAATTTATACTCAAAAATAGCATAAAGTATATTCTTAAAAAGTTCAAAATTATGAAAAAAGGCAATGCGATGGCAGATAATAACACTATATATTTTTTCTTTAATTTTTCTGCGTGTAATAATGCTATAAAAGCAGAAAATCCAACTAATCCATAACATTCTGGCACAAAATAAATGCACGTGTTTCCCAACCAAATGCAGTCGTTTTTAAGTTCTAAATTAAAAATGTTGGAAAAAAGCATTAAGTAAAAATCTTTAAAAATGCTTGGAGCCATAGTTACAAATATAGAATAAAAAATAAAAAAATACAAGAAAAACGTAAATATGAACTTTAAATATCTCATTAAAATATTTTAATCGATTTCATATATTCCTATAACTTCAACATTAGTTTCTTCATAAAATTTTCTCGTGTCAAATATCCAAAAATTACCATCATATACGACAAATACTGTTTGAGAAAATGGAATATAAACTTTTTTTATTCCTTCTTCTTGAGCCGCAAGCAATTTTTTACTTAACATATCAACTGAAACTACTTTATTTCCTTCTAACCCACCAGTATATGCACAATTATCACAATTCCAATTTCCTAAAGCACCTTCTATACATAATCTCAATCCCAACTCTAAAGAACTTCCTTCTAGAAGTTTCATTTCAGGAAAAATAATAAAAATATCTTTATCTGAAAAT
>CAZNYH010000027.1:0-2545 GCA_964577235.1 uncultured archaeon
CCAGATGGAAGAATTCACCAAATAGAATATGCTCAAGAAGCTGCAAAAAGAGGAAGTACAATAATTGGAATAACTTACGAAGATGGTGTTATATTATGGGCAGATAAAACTCCGGCTAATCCTTTGATAGATACAAAAGAATTGAAAAAAATATACTCCTTTGAAAAATACGCAATAGGAGTTTCAGGATTATATGGAGATACAGTTCAATATGTAAATCATATAATAGAATATATTACATGGGAAGAATACAAAAAAGGAGAAATTCCAACATTGAGAGAAGTGATTTTAGAGTCTTCAAGATATATCCATGAGTTTACATTATTATTAGGTACTAGACCTTTAGGGATAAATATATTAATTGCATCTAAAGATGAACTATACAGAATAGGATGTGCCGGAGAATTTTTTAAATGTAACGCATGGGCAATTGGAAATAAAAGCGACGAAATAATAAAGTATTTATCAGAAAACTATAAGAAACCTAAAGATTTAGAAAGTGCTTTAAAATTATTGAAAAATACATTAAAAACAATCAAGAGAGAGATAAAAAATTACGAACTAATAATATTAAATGAAGAAGGTATTAATTATAGAGAGGTGTTATAATGGCAAGAATGTATGCTAGAAGAAAAGGAAAGTCGGGCTCAAAGAAAATTCAATACAAGAATAAACCTGTAAATATTCCATATTCAAAAGAAGAAGTTGAAAAACTAGTTGTTGAATTAGGAAAGCAAGGATATTCAAGTGCTATGATAGGAACAATTTTAAGAGACCAATATGGAATTCCCTCTGTGAGGGCAGTTACTGGAAAAAGAATTACAAAAATTTTAGAAGAAAATAACGTAAAATACACAGTAATAATTAAAAGAGATAATAAAGAATATCCTGTTCCAGAAGATTTAGTTAACTTATGGAAGAGAGCGCTAAAAATAAGAAAACATTTAGAAACTCACAAAAAAGATAAACATAATAGAAGAGCGCTTCAATTAACAGAAAGCAAAATTAGAAGATTGGAAGATTATTATAAAGAAATAGGTAAACTTCCAAAAGACTGGAAATATGATCCAGAAACAGTTAAAGTATTATTAGGTATAATATGAGGTGGTTAAATGAGGAAAAGAAAAATAGACACATGGAAAACTAAAATGTGGTTCCATCTATATACTCCAGAAATTTTAGAAAAAAAAGAATTATGCTTAGTTCCAGCAAACTCTCCAGACGCGTTAGTAGGAAGAATCGCAACAATTCCAGTTACTTTATTAGGAGGAAACCCATATTCAGGAGTATTTTTGAGATTTAAAATCACAAGTGTAGAAGGAACTAATGCAAATACAGAATGGTGGGGAATTGAAACTGCTCAAAATAGAATCTCAATGTTGGTTTCAAGAAGAAGAACTTCTAAAGTAGAAATTATATATAGAAAACCTACAAAGGACGGAACTCCTTTGAAGACATACCTATATGTGTTTACATCAGTAAAAATAGGTAGTAAACAAAAAAGTGCTATTAGAAAAATTACAGAAGAAATATTAAAAGAATATTATGAAAATAAAACTAAAGACGAAATTATGTTAGCAATTTTAAACGAAGAAATTCAAAGAAAAGTTGAAGAAGCTTCAAAAAAAATTGCTCCAATTAGAGAATGTGTATGCTTTAAATGTAATGTAATAGGGTGAACTACATGAGAGAACCAAGGATTGAATGCATATTTTGTGGAAGGAAAATAAAAAGATCACACGCAGTACCTGTTTATAAAACAACTCGTTTAGAGAACGTTCCTGTTTTAAGTGGAAAGTTAAAAGGATATTGCTGTATTTCTTGTGCAAGGTTTAGAGGAATTTCATTCGCAGATTGGAGACAAAGAACTGTATTTAGTGAAAGAAAAATTATCGAAGAAAGAAGAAAAAAAGCACTTGGAAAAAAGAAATGATTTAATTTTTATTTTGTTTTATCTCTTTTTTAGTAGGAATGATATTTTTATAAGGACAATTTTCTGGTCTAGCCTCATTTTCAGGACAGACTCCCAAAGTATAACCTCTACAACCTATCTTTTCAAAGATTTCAGGATATTCTTTTTTGACAATTTCATGAATTTTTTTAGCTAATTCTCTAATTTCAGGGGCTGCTCTGACACATAATCTCAAACCTAAAAAGTTTATTAAACTTCTTGCATTTATAGTCCAAATATAGACACATCTCGTACCTAAAGGTAATAAATATCTTGCCCACTCTCTTGCTTGTGATTTTTTATATCCTTTTGAAATTACTAAATCGTAAAATTTAGAATAATTTTCCAAATGTTGTTTAATTAGTTTTTCAAAATCTTCCTTTAATTCTTCAGGTAAATTTGGTGGAACAACAAATCCAGCCCCTTTCTCTAAGCAATATCTGGTTGATCTTGCTGTATGAGAGGCTATTCTGTGTTCCAACAATTCTCTTGAAATTGCAATAGACATTTCGATTTCAAAAGTAAAATAAATATGCTCCAAAGCACTCGTATAATCGTTCTCAACTAACATTTCTATTATTTTCTTTTTGTCTA
>CAZNYH010000028.1:0-8229 GCA_964577235.1 uncultured archaeon
GCTTTGAAGTATTGGATTTTTCAGTTTATAAATTTAATATAAAAATTTTTGAGAACATACTTAATATCCTTGGAGAATTGGAAAGGGAAGAAATTCAAATTAGAAATTCACTACAAATAAAAATATATGAAAAAAAATTAAAGAAAAATATAAAAACGAGGATTATACTATCGGAAATTAGAAAAATAGCAGAAATGATAGGAATCAAAATAATAGAAAATAACAAAAAAGTTGAAATTCCAAGACAAAAAATAGACATAACAACATTTGATGAAATAAAATATGTAATAAAATTTATTAAAAGTCTAAAAGTAGAAACTAGTCCAAATTTGCTAGCGTTTGAGAATATAGTAAAAAAACTAGACAAACCTCTAATAATAAGGTTAAATTAAGTTGCAAAATAACTTTTTAGTATTTAACTGTTGGTGAATTTCTAATCCGCATTTTAGCATTAGATTTTATTAATTGTATAGACGTAATATATTATTCCATATAAAATCATCCCCACTATTCCCAAAATAAGTGCTTCTTCCATAGGTAAAAATAATAAACTACTTAAAATTAAAAATCTCCCAAGCCCTATAAAGAAATCCCTTTCCAAAATCAAAGAAGGATTCTCTTTAGTAATTCTATAATAAAATCCGTAAAAAGGAGTATTTGTTAATTGAGTAAGTCCTTTCACCAATAAAAATCCCAATCCAACAAAAATCCCTTTCGGAAACGCTAAAATCATTGAGATTATGTTAGATTGAAGTAAAGTGCTTATACTGGAAATAGTGAAATTTTTATGTTTATCTACGTATTTTGCTAAAAATAAACTCATAAGAGTTATCAATATAGTACTTATCGAAGTTATTGCTCCAAATATCAAAATGTTTTTGAAATAATAATAAATGAAGAATATAGTTAATCCTAATCCCGCCAACCAAAAGCCATTTCCAATGAACAACAATGAATATTTTAAATCTACCTTAATATCGTAAATTACCTTAGTTTCTTTTTTGATTGTTCTTAAAAATATTAACCCTAAGATTAAAATAAATATTCCTCCAAAGTAATAATTTCTAAATCCAAAAATAAATATCAAAATTGATGCTATAAATGGAGAAACTATACTAATAAAGTTGCAAACACTGTCTAAAAGAGTGACAATTTCTGAAATATATTTTTTCTTTCCAAAATAAGTAAAGGATAAATGATAAGGATGCCAATAAAAATTTCTCCCCATAGAGTCTATAATACTTAATAAAACTATTTCTGGAACTGAAAAGTTAATATTAACTAAGTAAACAATTTTAACTAAGTCTAAAAAAATTGAAAGTAATTGAATTTTTTCCAAAGATAAAAATCTTAATAAATTATAGGTTACAAAAGGAGATATCATTGCAAAAAGTCCATAAGACAAACTTAAATATACTCCAACTAAAAATAAAGAGTTTGTTTTAGAATAAATGTATAAAGGAATGAACATTGCAAATAAAGACCAAATCAATTGTTTTAAAATAGTGAAATAGTAATTGTGTAACACTTCTTCAGATAATTTAAAATTAAAATGTATTGAAGGTGTTTTTACATGCATAAGTTTTATAGTCCTCTAGAAATTATATAAAAAACGTAATAAATGTAAGCAGACAAGAACAACACACTTTCTAAAATTCCTATCTCATATTTTTGGACTATGAATAAAACTATATAAATTAGAGCAAGTGATAATCCAAAATATGCGAAATCAAAAATGAAATTTTTAGTAATTATAGGAAAAATTAGAGCAGATACTCCTAAAACAACACACGTATTGAAAATTATACTCCCTAAAATTGTTCCAATAGCTAATTGTTTTTTCTCTTTTAACAATCCCACTATCATTATCGCTAGTTCTGGTATTGACGTTCCTAACGATAACACAAAAAATGTCAAAATAAATTCGCCAATTTTGTATTTAGTAGAAATAATTTCTAAACTCCAAAGTAAAATTTTACCTCCAATATAGACTAAAATTAGAGAAACTAAAGTCATCGCCAAATTTTTAAAATCTATTTCACTTTTCTTCCCAAATTTTTTAAATGCTTTTAAAATGAAGTATAAATAAACTAAATAAACTGAAATTAGAATTCCTCCTTCTTGCCAAGTTATTACTCCATCAGAAGCTATTAAAAAAGTAATTAAAGCTACAATTAAACTATAGAATAATTCATTAAAAACTACCACTTTTTCAATTTTTATTGAGGTTAGAGCGCCACATATTCCTAAACCTAATATTATATCAGTTATGTTACTCCCCAAAACATCTGCCAAAATTATTTTATGCTTTTCATTAAAAGCACTTAAAACTCCTATAATCAATTCAGGAATTGAAGTTCCAATTGAACTTATTGTCATCCCAATTAATAATTCAGATATTCCTAACGATCTCGCTAATTTTGTTGAATTTTCCACAAACATATCACTTGATTTAATCAAAATAAATAATCCTAAAATTATAAATAAAAATTCCGTCATAAAGAATATAATAGGAGGTGTTTAAATGTTAGAACCTGTGTTTCAAGATGAAAAGTGGGTTGTTAAGTGGATAACTGGGTTTGTATTATGGATTCTCGGATTTTTAATAGTACCTGTATTAATTATGTGGGGATACTTTGTTAAATGTATTAGATATGGGTTTAACAGAGAAAATAAACTACCAGAATTTTTTGAAGATATAGTTAAAGAAAGTATTGATGGGTTAATGTTTTTTGCTTTCATTTTTGGAATTTTATTAATAGATGTAATTTTATCCGCTATTATTGGAGGAATTATATGGGTAGTAACTTCAATAATATTTAAATCTTTTATGGGGTCTTTTATAGGATTTTTATTAGGACTTTTAATAGGTATATTCTTTGCTGTGGTACTATACTTTTTACTTTTATATTTAGTTGTTAGTTATTTCGCTGAAGAAAAAATTGACTTTAATACAGGAAAAATGATAG
Organism: uncultured archaeon; assembly: GCA_964577235.1. Lineage (GTDB taxonomy): Archaea > Iainarchaeota > Iainarchaeia > JAADDC01 > CAZMYQ01 > CAZMYQ01. Next base: position 2,970 of record CAZNYH010000028.1, read on the forward strand.
CATTTGCAATTAAGCAAATCATTCCATTTATAATAAAAATAGTGTTGTGTGCAACAGTAATTTTAGCACCAGTTGGGCTTTACTATTACTACTATCAATTAGGTAAGATATACAGAGAACTCAACGAATAATCTTAGCTAAATTTTTTTCTATTTCATAACAAAATGTTGGTTTTACTTTAATCTTTTTTATAATTTTAATTCCTTTAGGAATTTTATAAATTGCAATGCATTTTTTACCTTCTTTTAACTCAAATTTTTCGAAAACCTTTTTAATATCTCCTTCCCCAAATACATATTTTAAGGCTTTATAAATGTCTTTCTCGAAATGATATACTAATAAGATGTAATAAAGATATTTTTTGTATTTTATAGGAATGCAAACACATTCTTTATTAAGTTTGGATTTATCTAATAAGATACACTCAGCCACTTCCATTAATATATCAGTTCCCTGAGGCTTACATCATTTTTTCAGCGAACCTTCCGTTCATCATCAAAATAGCGTTTTTTGAGATCCAACTGGATTAAATAATTCTTCAACCTCTTTTTCTATTAATTTTACTCTATCTTTTGTATATTCGTCTAAATTACAATATTCAACAATGAATTTAGCATCTTCCAAGTATTTTGTCACACTTCCTTTGGAAACTGTAAATATTAATTTACTTCCACATTTCAAACATCTTCCATATAATGGAGGTCTCCTGTATTTAGCATTGCATTTTGCACATCTAAATACTTGTCTTCCCCATCCTCTTGAATTTCCTATAATATCCCTTATAAAGTGATCTTCCAATACTTTTTTCGCAGCCTCTCTATTGTCTACTGCTCTAATTTTATTTTGCAATTTAACTTGTGTGATTATTTTTTCATGCATAGTATTTAATCTCTTGTAACTTGTTACTTTTGGTCCAGCATCTATTTTAGAAGTATCAAAACTGAATTTTAATTCTCTAAATTGATCTTCAGTGTCTATATAATTTTCTACAATATCAATTTTAAACTCTTCTCTTTTTAGTGCTGCTTCATAAAATTCTAAAGGATAATCATCTGAAACTTCTAAGTTCCATGCTTCATCATCAATTTCAGCAGGATTTAATATTATTGTAGCTACTAATGGAGCATCCATTTTTCCTCCTCTTTGAGCAGGTAAATATTCTCTGGAAAAGTTTAATAATCCGTCTAAAAGTAAGAAAACCCCATCTTCGTCTCCATCACAATCATACGTAGCTAACCAACCAAATCCAGCAACAAATATTTTATTCCCTTCTACTACTAAATCATAGACATACTTGTATTTACTTTTTATCTTATTTATAGTTTTAATCTTTAAAATGCAAAAGTCTTTATATTTCTTTAATCTTTTTGTTCTAATTTTCTCAACTGCTTTCTCTAATTTTTTTGCCTTTTCTCCAATTAATTTTATTTTTTTGAGGTCCTCTGAATATACTTTAATTTTATAAAAAGTTACTTTCTTTTTGGAAAAGTTTGTTTTTCTTATGCTTTTCTCTAAATGAGGATAAATACCTAAAGATAAAAATATAAGAACTAAATCATTAGCCAAAGCTTTATTCACGGTAGTTATAACACAACATTTACTTATGTTTCCATCTCCACATATTATTCCTGCTATAAAACCTTCTCTGAATTCTTTTGTAAGATTTATAATATAAGTAGCTCTTTTTCTTTTAGCTTTCGATTTTAGATTTAATATTTCTCTGAATAATTTATAATATATCTTTCCACTTAGAGTTATTATATATAAATCTTTTCTTTTTGTTATAGATGGTTTTCTATTAAATACTTTACAACAATAGTCTTTAATCAAATCCACAATTTCTTTTTCTTTGCTACACCATACAACTTGACATATGTTTTTATTATTTTTGTATGTAGCATTTTTTTCTGAGACATACAGTCCAGACAAAAATCCTAAAGTAAAATCTAATTTTAATATACAAGGTAGCGTAGCTCCATTTTTTCTGTATGAAATTCTAAGATCATTAAAATTTACTTTTATATTGGCTTTTTCAATAATTTTTAAAAATATAGGAACAGGTATAGAATCTTGATATATATATTGCCACAATTTTTTGTAAGGAATTCTTAACATCTTAGCCAATTTAGGTAAATCTTCTTTTTCCAAATATTTCCTTGCTCCTTTTATTCTTATTTTTTTATTGTTTTTAAAGTATTTTATCAAGTTTAACTCTTTAATTTCATTTGGAGGTGTTATTGAACATAAGGCTAACAAGTTATCTCCTTCAGTTAATTCCTCAACTTTCTTTATTTTTATCCCTCCATTTGAATACACAACCATTTTATGATCAGAAGTTACTTTTATACATCTACCTGTTTCCGTAATTATTTCATATATTATTTCAGGAGATTTTAACTTAACTAGTTCATAAATTTTTTTGAGTTCTATTTTACCATCATTGTTCATAGAAACTACCAAATAATTATTTAAATCTTCGTTCTCTAGTTCTTTTATCTTTTTTGTTGTAAGTATTTTCCTTTTTTTGTCATACAATAAGATTTCTTCATCACCAGTTAAGCAGTTCCGTCTTTTAGCACAAACAAAAAATGGATGTTGAAAATGGACTTCTGCTTTTGTGAAACCAATTATTCTTCCAATTATTGCTGCTGAAGTATGAGGTGCTAAACATAAACACAATTTTCCAATTAAATCTTCTTTAGTTTTGACATTATAGTAGGGAGGTTCTTTGTAAAATCTTACTAATAAATCATCTATGAAATTAGCAACTTTTACAAAATATTCTGCCATTTCTTCGTTAATAATAATATCTTGAGGGAAAATTTCTAAGATTTGATTAGGATCTTTTAATTCATTTCCATAAATGTCTTTTGTGTAACCCAATTCTCTTGCTTTTTCAACAGAGAGTCCTATTTCAATTGGTTTAAAGTGCGTTATTGGTAAATCAGACATATCGACTCTACAAGTGCCATCTTTAAATACAAAAACCCTGTGCTTAGCTCTTAAAATTCCTTTCTCAAGTCTCTCACAAACCCTATTTTCATTCATGAGTTTGATAACTCCTTTTAGTTTTTCAGGAACTACATTTCCTACATTTTTCATTGCAGCATCTAATAACTCTCTTAAATTAATAGGATAGTATGCATGAGATGAACCTTCTTTTCCACAATATGGACAAATTTTTTTAGGGATAAATCTTTTACAGTTTGTACAGTAATACCACTTTTCACATTCAGAATCACAAATAGGGCATTTTTTATATGGTAAGAATATATCACAATTAGGACATTTATAAATTATTGCGTTAACCTTTACAACTTTTCCTGAAGCTTCTAAAATATTTCTTTCATTTCCTCCTTCTCTTTCAATTGGAAATAGAATATGTGGAGGTGGTTTCATTTGCCTTGGTTTCGCTGCTTCAGGTCTTCCCATTCTAGCTCCTATAAATGTGCCTCCTTTTTCCCTAATAATTATTCCTGAAATTTCTCTTATAGCATCCAATGGATTTTCTGGAATATCTGAAATCTCTTTATCATATCCAAATAATGTTGCAAAAACATGAGGATTGTAATCAATTATAACATAGTCATTTTCTACCTTATGGACTTGACATATTTTTTCTAAAATTGGCTTAACTTCTTTATTTAAATAAACTTTAGTTACTCTATCTCCTTCTTTTTCTACTTTTATAAATGATTTGTTAAGTTTTAGAATATCTTCTTTAGTCAATTTTTCATAAAAGAAACACCATTTTGGATTTAGAGGAACATCGTGTTCCAAACTTAATTTTACACTTTCATAATCAGAAATATTTGAAGAAATCTTTTTCCCTATTTTCTTTTCTACTTCTTTTTCCCACCATTCTTCACAATATCCAGGCGGACATAATGGTTCTCCTGCTTTTAAGAAATCTCCATAAGTAATCAAAATATCTCCCAAAAATAGAATTTCTTCTACTTGGTCTTTTATTTTCCATGCTTCATCTTCTGTATTAACTCTAATTACATCACCATTTTTTAATTTCACAATGGGTCCTTCTATTGAATCACAAGGTACTGTAACCATCCCTTTACCTGGTCTCTCTATTTTTAGTTGAGTACCTGTTGCTATAAATTCATCTACTAATATCATAGTAGCAGGATGTAAAGCTTTTGCAGCAATTCCATTATGTCTTGTTCTTCCGTATCTTAACCTAAACCCTCCATAAGATAACGGATGAGAAAATATAGGTCTTCCAGCAACACATCCGATCAAATAATCATAGACTGGTTTTATTAAAGGTTCTTCTTTTTGTTCTTCATTATTATTTGATTTTGATGCTAACCATTTTTCATGAGCTTCCATTGCTTCTTTTATAAATTTCCATTCTTCAGCAAGTTCAGGCATATTAAATTCTTTTGCAATTTTATCAGCAATTTTTAAAACTTTTTTACCTTTTAATAACAATCCTTCTGTTACCACTAAACATAATCCGCCCCTTACCCTATTAGACAACCCTTCAATGTCTCTGTAAACAGAAACTTCATAACTTTCTGTTGGATCGCCATTTACACAAACAGGTATTTTACTAAATAGAATTTTTAATTCTTCTCTACATGCTCTATATTGTTTTCTTTCTCTGATACAATATAATTCTACTTCTTCAGCCCATCTATTAATTAATATTTCAGTAGGTTTCCATCTATCGATTCCAGCTTTCCTTCTTAAATAATCTGCTACTAAAACTGAAACTGCTTGTGCAGTACCTCCAGCACTTCTTATTGGTCCTGCATAATAAATATCAACATAAGTTGTTCCATCTGGATTTTTTCCAATTTTTATTTCGGGAATTCCTTCAATTGGAGCTACTACTACTCCGTCTGTATATAATAATAAAGCAGCCCTAATTGCAGTTCCTATTCTTTCTTCTAAATTACCTTCACCTAACTTTCCTTCTATAATCAATTCTGCTGTTTTTAAGGAAGCAAATAATTTAGCATCAGATCCTCCATATCCTTTATTTTTATATTCTGTAAAAATTTTTTTATATGCTTCAGCCAATCCTTTTACTCCAATAATTCCTTCTGCTCTTTGAGCAGAATTACATGCTGGAACAATTTCAACATAATCTACAGGATCCAATCCTTTCTTTCTACATTTTTCCGCAATTTCATATTCTTTCTTTATTTGCTCTAATAATTTTCTAAAATATTGTTTAATTTCAGGTCTATTACATTTTACGCTATTTACAACTTCATCGATATTAAACATTATAATAAAT